>NZ_JADEWU010000142.1:0-4804 GCF_015207485.1 Planktothrix mougeotii LEGE 06226 | reverse complement strand
CTTCTAAATAAGAGCTTGCTAAACCGTGGGTGTACCAGGAAGTAACAAATGTGGTTCCGGTTAACCAGCCACCAAGGGCTAGATAAGCACAGGGAAACAGTAGAACTCCTGACCAACCCACGAAGACAAAACGATCGCGTTTGAGCCAGTCGTCGAGGACATCAAACCATCCCCGTTGCACTTGCGGTCTTTCGACTGCAATAGTCATGGACGCAAATCTCCGAATATATATAATGACAAGTCGTAAAGAGTCATGTGATCCCATTAAGCTCCTCTCATCTGGCATAGCAGAATCTGAGAAATTTGATGAGTACAGTTAATGTTTCTTTACGTGTCTTCATAGTATAGAGGTAAATCTTAAGTTCAGCAACTCTTTTGCGCCCGAAATTCAAAAAAGAGGGAACAAGCTCCCCAAACCCCCCGTGTACGGAGGGCTTAGGGGGGAGGGATCACCAAACAGACAATGGGCAATGGGGAGTAGGCACTATAACAGGCTTTAACAGGCTTTAACAGGCTTTAACAGGCTTTAACAGGCTTTAACAGGCTTTAACAGGCTTTAACAGGCTTTAACAGGCTTTAACAGGCAAGATGCCTGTTCCACAGATCTCAACCCAGAGTTTTATGAGAGTGCAGATTATTCTTCCGCCATAATTTTAGGGACTTTGAAATAGTCTCCCTCTTGTGCGGGGGCGTTGGCTAGAATATTGTCCCGTTTGGCATAGGGTTCCCCTTGATCAGGTCGAGTAATATTACTCATTTCAATGGCTCGTGTCATGGGAGGAACTTTAGCCGTATCGAGTTCATTTAATTGCTCGAAATAATCTAAAATTTCACCCAGTTGAGCCGTAAATTTTTCTTCTTCTTCTGGGGTTAATTTTAGTCTAGCGAGATGAGCGACTTTACCAACTTGTTCACGATCAATTGACATAGTTTTCTTAAATTAATAACAGGTGAATGGGAAAATTGATCAACGGTAAAACCTTTAGAAATAAACATCAATCTTGCTTCTTCCGGTAACTTTCAGCCAGTTTTGAGCTTCAATATAGTTATTGGGTGCTAACTGAATAGCTCTGATCCAATATTCCGCAGCTTTGCGAAATTCTTGTTCCGCTTTCTCCTCATCTCCGGCTTCTTTGGCTTTTTCTCCTTGATAATGATAAATGACCGCAATATTATTCAAAGCTTGAGGCATTCGGGGGTTTAATTCAATAGATTGGTGATAATACTCTAAGGCTTCTTCATGTTCGCCATTACTGGCATGAATTAAGCCAATATTATAGAGAATAAAACTCCGATCATAGGGATCTTCTTCTAAGGTTAATGCTTCATAATAATTTTCTAAAGCTTCTGCATATTCCCCATCCGCCTGGGCTGACATTCCATCTCGATAGTAAGCAAAGGCTTCTTTAGCTTTTTGGTTAGTGGGCAGCATCTTGAGAATCATGTCTGCCATAACCGTAAAGGTTTTATCAATAAAGTTATCGTTTCGTTGTGATCTCGGCATAAAATTTTAATCTCCAAAGGTTGAGGCGGAGAACTTCAGGATTTGAGGAAGTTCATTCACAGCCTATTGCAATCATGTTACCTTAATCAGTTATCAGTTATCAGTTATCAGTCATCAGTCAACAGGGAGCAATGGGAAATAGAATAAATTCTGATTGCCCATTGCCTATTCCCTATTGCCTATTCCCTATTGCCTTAACAGTCCGCTTCTGTGAGGATGGGATAGGATTTTTGGATTTTTGGGGTGACGGGGGATGTCAACAGAAGAATTTTTTCCATCAACCAAGGCGCAAAGCGGTTGCACCAAACGGCTAAATGGCTTTGCCATCCGACTAAAATTTCTGAGGTGTCTTTATCCAACCCCGCGACTAACACCTTGGCAACTTGTTCGGGGGTCATGGGAACCACCCAACGAAACAGTTGTAAATCCCGTGTCATATCCGTATCCGTTAAGGTGGGTAATAAAGCCATAACGCGAATATTGTAGGTGGCTAATTCCCGACGTAAGGCTTCGGTAAATCCTAAAATCGCGAATTTAGTCGCCGAATAGGTGGACATGGTGGGAGCCGCAATTTTTCCCATTAAACTCGATACATTTACAATTGTTCCCGATTTACGGTGGGCCATGCGTCGGGCAATAGCATGAGTAATGGTATACAACCCGATTAAATTCAAGGAGATTTCTTCTTGAACATCTAGGAGTTTGGATTGTAAAAAGGGCTTTTGGTGGGCGACTCCAGCACAATTGACTAAAATTTCAATTGGCCCGTGAGACCGCCAAGCTTGGGCGATGGCAATATTAACTTTCACGGGTTGGGTTAAGTCTAAGGCTAAGGTAACGACTTCCACCCCCATCGGTTCTAATTCTGTCGCTAATTCAGCTAATCGCTGACGATCTCGTGCTACTAAAATCAGACGTTTGACGTGATGTTGAGCAAATTCTAAGGCAATTGCCCGACCAATTCCACGAGAAGCCCCTGTAATTAGGGCTGTTTTTCCTTGAATATTCATCGCAAAAACCTCCTGTTGAGGAGGAATTCGGTGCAATTTCGCCAGAGATTTAGGATAAAATTCCATTCCATCCCCGCCTAACAACCGTTAGGAACACCGATATTCCTCTATGCAGAGTTGAAACAACAATCTTGAAAGCTTAAAAATTTGGCGTCATGGCTGTAGAGATAAGTAATGGGTCATGATTAGACAACAGACCAGGCTATCTTTTTTCCTTAATTCCTGGTGAATAGAGCAACATTGATTTCACCCATGGCTCAAATGTCTCCTCAATACGAGCATTGATTGGAAAGACCCTCTATGCACAATCTAACAAGCCAATCAAGAACTTGCAACAATTTTTAATAAAATTTGCTTAATATTACTTCATAATTTATAAATAGACCGGAGTTGTCAGGCTATCTGATGCCTTACCCTGATGGAGTTAGGGAACATGAGTGGCGCACAAAACATTCAGAATTTGAACCTCTGCCCACCCAACACCGGAAACATTACAATAACCGTATTCAGAGCAGCGCGTCTTTCAAGCGTGGGATGTAGAATACCCGCCTTTAGGCGGAGTAAATAATCCTATGTTATCATGGTTGACATGACTAAGATAACTCGGACGATTAAATTGCAATTCGTGGATCTCAACCGTTGTAAAGCTCAGATGTTTGAGCAAATGACGGAAGAAAATACGCGAATTGCTAATAAGCTGTTGTCATTGCCAATCAAAGAACGGCGTAAAATGACAACAGCTAAAATCATGTCCGAGTTAAAATCTGCCTTGGTTAATCAAGTTATCCGACATACCACATCACCCACAGGTCGTAAAACTAAACAATATAAAGTTCTCCCGATAGAAGTTAACAACCAAAACTGGAAGTTAACTCAAAAAGGGAGTACCTATTCAATTAGTTTCCCAACCCTTAAAGGTGAAAAAAGAATTCCCATTGAAGTTGCATCCGCTCATTGGCAACCCGTTTTAGACGGACTACTGAGGGGAACAATTCAAGGGGGTTCTTTTAAATTGATTAAACATCGAAATAAATGGTATGCCTATCTGTCAATTACTGAGGATGTTCCAGAAGTTGAGACGGAGAAAAGATTAGGATGTGACCGAGGACAGAATAATTTAGCGGTAGTTGCACCTAAACAGGGTTTCGGCAAGTTCTTTAAAGGTCATAGCGTTAAACATCGAAGACGTTATTTTCAGCAAAGAAGGAAACAACTTCAAGAAGCTAAAAAGTTTCGAGCATTAAAGAAATGGAACAAGAAAGAGCAACGATGGATGGAAGCAATTAATCATACCATCAGTCGTCGAATTGTTCGTTTTGCCCAATACCATAACGCCGATGTTGTTATAGAAGATTTGGAAGGATGTCGAAACACGATGAAACAGAGCCAGAAATCTCGTTCTGATTCCGGTCAATCTCGACATAATTGGTCTTATTATTCTTTGGAACAAAAACTTAATTATAAGTTGGCTCTAAAAGGATTGAAGTTAATAAAAAGACCCGCTCCTTATACTTCTAAATCTTGCTCAACTTGTGGTGTTATTGGCAAAAGAAATCGACAGGATTTCAATTGCCCTAATGGTCACTACCATAATTCCGATCTTAATGCCGCGAAAAACCTAGCTCAATGGGATGGTTTTTCATGTGATTTGAACCTAAAGAGAGATGCTTCTGTAATGGATTCATCCGGTTTAAATCATGGGGTGCTTGGCACACCCCTGAACTCGGTGAATACTGGCAAACAAGAGTATATTCAACTGTCTCTGTTTGACTGGGCTAGATACGAGAATCCCACCCTAAGAGCGTAGCGCAGGGGTGGGAGTGTCAAGCCTGATAAACTATCTCTATTAACAAAATCCCAAAATTCATCCCTACCCCGATCAACTGAGGGTGAGTATGAATTTTGGAAAAACAAAAAGTGCGATCAGCACTTGACAATCTGAAACTTCGTTTGTTAGCATTTTATCGTAAACGTGGTTCCTGGTAAGATGCTCAAAACAGTCAAAGTCAGAATCTATCCCACCGTTCAACAACAGGAGTTATTAGCTCAAGCTTTTGGCTCGGTTCGTTGGCTGTGGAATCGTTTTTTAGACTTGACCAATCAAACATATAAGCAAACCGGGAAAGGATTATCACGTTACGACTTACAAAAACAATTACCCGATCTCAAGAAAGAATATGAATGGTTGAAAAATACCTACAGCCAATGCTTGCAAGTTGTTTGCTTAAACCTTAGTCGAGGGTTCATTAACTTCTTTGAAAGACGTGCAGACTATCCTAGATTCAAATCT
>NZ_JADEWU010000141.1:0-5158 GCF_015207485.1 Planktothrix mougeotii LEGE 06226 | reverse complement strand
GAAGAGGGACAGTGGGGTCAAGAACAAAGTTAGATTCGCTTAAGGTAGTCGCATTAACCCCTTGTAAAACCGCTAAAAATTCACCCGTATTTTTATCTTTGATAATTGTATTACTGGCATTGGAAGCTTGACCTTGGGAAATTTCAAGATCTTGGAATGTCAATCCTCCCGATAGCCCAAGCTGATCAGTTGTGGTAAAATCTGTAATAATATCTGCTAATTCAACGCTCGTTCCGCCTGTAGTTCCTGTAATAAAGCTGCCGCCATTGGGAGCTTGAGTAATAACATAACCCAAAACAAAAATATCATCTCCCGCACCTCCAGTCAGGGTGTCTACTCCCGCTTCTCCAGCTAACAAATCATTCCCGTCATCACCGGATAAGAAATCTGCACCCTTACCGCCCTTGAGAATATCTTCTCCCGCACCTCCATATAAATTATCCGCCCCAATATCCCCATTCAGAACATCATCCCCTGCATTCCCAAACAGTTGATCATTATCATCTCCTCCAGAAAGCGTATCATTCCCTAAATCTCCATAGAGAACATCTATCCCTTGACCCCCGACTAAACTATCATCATCTCCGCCACCAAAGAGTTGATCATTTCCAGTATCTCCACTCAGGAAGTCCTGACCAGAATTCCCATATAAAACATCATCTCCGTCTCCTCCGATGACGCTATCGTTACCCAGTTCACCGGATACCGTATCATTGCCTTTATCCCCATAGAGGAGGTCATCTTCGTTACCCCCTCGGATACTATCATTGCCTTGGCCACCATATAAAGTATCTGCCTCGGTTCCGCCATTCAAGGTATCATTATCTCGATCACCAAAAGCCAGATCACTCCCGGCATCACCAAAGATCAAATCATCCCCTTGACCTCCACGCAGACAGTCATCATCAGTGCCTCCGACAATAGCATCATTTCCTTCATTGCCATTAATTTGATCTTGTCCAGCATCTCCTTGTAGAAGGTCATTTCCTCCTAATCCAAAGATACTGTCATTTCCCTCTAAGCCAGAAATCGTATCATTTTGATTACTTCCCAGAATCGTATCATCACCTTCTGTACCTGTACCTGCACCTTGAATCTGAATGGGTTGGGACTCGCTGGGAGTAGGACTAGGGGTTGCGGTGGGACTGGGTGTGTCTGTAGGACTAGGAGTTGCGGTAGGACTAGGAGTTGCGGTAGGACTAGGAGTTGCGGTAGGACTAGGAGTTGCAGTTGGGCTAGGAGTTGCAGTTGGGCTAGGGGTTGCAGTTGGGCTAGGGGTTGCAGGGGTATATCCATCGGGAACAAAAATCACACTTCCAGCAGGGCCACTTTGAATTTCTCCCGTTGTTTGACCCTCTAAGGTTTGAAATTGTCCATCTGCTGTTTCAGCTAAATAAACCGGTGTATTCGTTTCAATTGATATCGCTTCTAAAATAGGTTCATCGGGTACAAAAATCACTCCCCCAGCAGCACCAGGTAAAGTTGTTCCGATGCCATTAGAAAGGGGGAGTAAATTTTGAACTTCTCCCGGGAATGTTTCAAATTTGCCATCAAAAGTTCTAGGAAAAATTAAGATTGAATCTCCTGTATTGTACAAACCATTACTCGGAGAAATTCTTAAGGCTAAAGTAGCAGAAGTTGTATTGATAGCAGAACTTGTCATAAGATTCAGTAATTAGTAATTAGTAATTAGTAATCAGTCGTAGGGACAGGTTCATCAAGATCAGTGGTTATTCACAACAATCTAACAGAACCTGTCCTTACCAACCATTTGTACCAATAGTTAATCGTCAACTGTCAACTAGATAATGACAAAATCACTAGGCGTAATTAAGGTACTAATATTGTTGGTTGCTGGATCGATAGACGGTAAAATTCCTAAATCAAAAGCCGGGAGACTATCATCACTTAAATTTGGATCATAGCCCATCACATAAGCACCCGAAAAACCGGCATAAGACAAGTTATTGCGATAGACAAAGAAAGCGGCAGTATCACTGGAACCTTTTTGATTTTTCAAAGCAGCATTGACCGCTTGAACATTATCAAAGGTATCTTGGAAAATGATCACTTGTTTATTACTAATGTCATCCCCTTCCGAACCCAGATTAGAAATGATTATTCCTTGTAGAGGAACAACAGTTCCTTCTGCGGTGGTAAAGCCAGGGAAACCAAGAGAACTAAACAGGAATCGATCATCACCATTAACATTAAATTCCGTGATCACATCAACGCCTTCTGCGGGAGCTAAATAGTAGTAAGAATTATTACCCACATTCCCAATTAAACTATCAGCCCCTGCGCCTCCAGCCAAGGTATCATCATCTTCACCACCAAAGATTGTGTCATTACCACCATCCCCAAAGATGACATCATTACCAATTCCCCCAAACAAAGCATCTAAGCCATCTCCAGCATAGATAGTATCTTCTCCAACATCACCCACAATCGAGTCATTTCCAGTATCACCAAAGATGGAATCATCTCCCGTTCCTGCTGAAACGCTATCTGCCCCTGAACCACTACTGATAGTATCGTCTCCATCTCCACCGATGATCGAATCATTGCCATCACCGCCAAAAATGGTGTCGTTATTCTCTCCGGCATCAATAGTATCGTTATCTATACCACCGAGAACTAAGTCTTGACCGACTCCGGCAAAAATTAGGTCTTGTCCTTCTTCTCCATAAAGAGAATCATCTCCGGCATTTCCGGTCAGGGAATCATTTCCACTGCCCCCTAAAAGGGTATCGTTCCCAATACCACTAATGAGAATATCATCATTATTCCCACCGGAGAGTAAATTACTATCATCTCCAGCAACTAAGGTGTCATTGCCATCTTCTCCTAACAAGGTATTGCGACCTGCACCTCCATCGAGAGAGTCATTTCCTTGACCTCCAAATAAAGAATCGTTCCCAATTTGACCCAGGAGAATATCGTCTTCTTCATCTCCTTGCAAAACATCATTTCCTTCTCCCCCGTCGAGAGAATCTCGTCCGCTTCCTCCTTGTAAAACATCTCGGTTGCCTAGTCCTAAGAGGGTATCATTTCCAGCAAATCCTCTGATATTTTCACTTAAACCACTACCTGTAATTAAATCATCGCCGTCCGTGCCGGAAATAATATCATCAACAATAGTGATACTAAAGGCATTCTGGGTTGTCGTCCCTACGTTATCGGTGAGAATGAAAAGAAAGTCGTCTTCTCCTGATAGATTTCGAGAATTATATTCAATGGAACCGTTGTCAATATTTTCTTGAGTAAACCTTTCTCCCAAATTAATCACTTGAGGTGTAGACCCGATGGCTTGTAAATTTCCTAAGCTGGGTTCTTGGGTAATTTGGTAAAAAATTTCATTCGGGGGATTATCAGGGTCTACTGCCAAAAGATTTCCAGCAGTAAGATTTTCCACATCATTAAGCGCAATAATAATCCCGTTATTCACTAATAATGTCGGGGGAATATTAACATTAACCGTGACTTGAGCCGTTGACGTTAAGCCATAACTGTTTTGAATAGTATAACTAAAGGTTTCTGGCCCTGTAAAACCGGGATTCGGTGTATAGACAATATTTCCTCCGGTGGAAATCGCTACACTGCCATTGGCAACTGTCCCGACGCTCACTAAAGTAAGAGGACTCCCCTGGGGATCTATATCATTTTCGAGTACGTTAAAGGTGACAGAACCATCAGGAGTTCGTTTTACGGTGTCATTTTGAGCAATGGGGGGTTGTAACGGGGGAGTCGTTGGTGTGGGTGGAGTCGTTGGGGTGGGAGTGGTGGGTGTGGGTGGAGTTGTTGGGGTAGGAGATGTTGTTGGCGTCGGTGGAGTTGTGGGTGTGGGTGGAGTGGTGGGTGTGGGTGGAGTTGTGGGTGTGGGTGGAGTTGTTGGAGATGGAGTCGGAATCGGAATAATCGTACCGGAAATGGGAGTAAAACTATCGGCGTTGATGGTGGTGCTATTTACCCCAATCAAAACGGCAATATAATCTCCTGCACTACCATTTCTAATAATCGTATTCCCGGCATTTTCAGCACTTTGGGTAATTGATAAGTCACTAAATTGTAAACCCGCAGCTAAACCAATGCGATCGCCCGGTTCAAAATCATTCACAATTTGAGCGTCTTCTAAATTCCCCCCTCCACTTTCGGGAGTCATCACGAAGATATCATTTCCTGACCCGCCAGTGAGGGTATCGACACCAATACCGCCCCAGAGAAAATCATCTCCGGTTTCACCGGAAATTTGATCATCCCCTTCACCTCCGAAGGCAGTATCGTTACCAACACCTCCAAATATCGTATCGTTGCCTGTATTTCCTTGGAGACTATCAGCACCGTCATTCCCAAATAACAGGTCTTCTTCATCTCCGCCTGTTACCGTATCATTTCCCCCATCCCCCCAGACGACATCACTGCCTTTATCGCCATAGACGAGATCATTGCCGTCTCCCCCTCTAACACTATCGCCTCCTTGACCTCCATAAAGGCTATCATTTCCCAAATTCCCAATGATGGTATCGTTACCGAGTTGTCCTAACCCAGTATCGTCTCCTTCACTCCCATCGAGGAAATCATTATCCTTACCGCCATTGAGTTCGTCGTTCCCTTCTCCTCCGGTGAGGCTATCATTTCCTTCATTACCGTAGAGGGTATCATTACCTTCATCCCCTCGGAGTTCATCATTTCCCGCTAAACCAAAGATGGTATCATCCCCAGCTAAACCGTTGATCACATCATTTCCAGAAGAACCTGTAATATAATCACTGGTTTCTGTTCCTTGACCAATTCCTTCAATAATAATCGGGCGGTTCCCCGCTAACACTTCAATAAAAACTTGGGCTGGGGCGGTTCCTTCTACAATCGTATAACTAAAACTATCGACTCCAAAAAAATTCGGGTCAGGAGTATAAGTAAAAATTCCCGCCCCATTAAATACTAAGGTTCCATTGGAGGTTGAGCTAAATTGAGCAATACTGATACTGGTTCCACTTCCTCCGGTAATCGAATCATTTTCCAGAACATTAAAAAAAGTTGCTTGTTGAAAGTTGGTCTGAAAAAAGTCATTATTAGCAATCGGAGCCGGATTTGTCCCGCCACTTTCAGAAGGTGTAGGTGTAGGAGGTGTGGTGGGGGATGTTGTGGGGGGTGTGGT
>NZ_JADEWU010000140.1:0-5469 GCF_015207485.1 Planktothrix mougeotii LEGE 06226 | reverse complement strand
ACAGGTGTTGGGGTTGGGGGTTGTGGAGGTTGGGGGTTGGGCGTTGGTTGAGGTTGTGGTTCTTTATCTTTATTATTTCTGTCGTCTTCACACTCCTGTTCTAACCTTTTAAATTGAGAACAGGAGCCAGAATCTCCTTCACAATTTAGTGCCTCATTTAGCCCTTTTTTAAGAGTCTGTTTAAGTTTCGTTAAAAATTGGTTTTCTATAGCTGCTTTTTCTAAAGTAATCATAGGTTCACTAGCAGAGTCAATAACATCTGTAATTTTCCGACCCCGAATACGCATTGTTTGATCTATTGACGGCGTTATAGTATTAAGCATTGTATCGGTACTTTCAGCGAGATCCTCAAGAGCCAATATTTTTTTTGCTATTTGACAAATATCGCAACCAATTTTTGCTAGAGGAGCTTCAATACAACTCCATCCCGAAGAAATAAGAATTGTGTTAAATTTATCATTCCATTGTTCATCTGCAAATAGAGTTAGCTTTTGGTGAGTGAGCCGATCACTGACATTTTGTGAAGGGTGAGAGTTGAAAGAGTTAAACGACGATAATTTTTCAATGCTGGTTAAATTTCTGTTGTCAATAACAAAATTGTTATATTGTTGGGTTTTAGTAGGAATAAAAAAATTAGATGGTTTTTTATAAATGTTTAATTTGCTTTGATTGGATGTATTGGCTAAAGGTTCTATTCTCAATAACCACTGTTCACCCAAAGCATTTGTGTAGTCAACATCCCAATATCCAGGATTATTAACCTTGATTTTAAAATTTTCATTTAGGCTGGTTTCACCAGTAATACTTTTGTTATCCTCTGAAAAATTAAACACATAAGATTTTCCGCCACAACTATTACTATTGGGAACTTCGTAAAGGATAGATTCATAAACAAAAGACTGATTGATTTTTTTGATTTTACGGATTATTTTACACCCTTCTGAATTAGTTAAAACAGTTTCATACAATCCTGGGTTTATTTCTCGAAGGTCACTGCTAATAATAAATCTTTGATTGAGTTGTGGTTGACCGGGCGAAACTGAACCAGGATCATCAAACTCTGGTCTAATAATATTAGGCCCTGGATCTAATGGAAACGATGGAACCTGTTGATTATTAACGGGTGCAGGAGGATTAGGTTCATCATCAAATTCTCCTGATCTCTGGGTAAACCAACTGTCAATATTTCTTTCCAAACTCGGAGGAAAAGCTGCCACAACTCGCTCAGAATTTTGAGCTAAATTAACGGTGCAAGCTCCCCAATTAAAACTAAAAACAGCACACATCACTGTTGAAAGCAGACGGTTAACGAATGTCCCCGGAATTAAAATAGCAGTAAAAAAACAAACAATTGTTAATAGGAAGTACCGGATGCGTTGCATAACATTACTCGCTAAATTAACGATGATTCTAAACATTATTCTTGTTCCGAGTTTCTAACTTGGAATGCTGTTAAAGAGGCTCTGCCTCGTCAACCTATAAAATGAAAGTTGAATAGGTTAGTCCAGGCTCCGACTGCTGGGAGGAATTTCTAGGCAGAGCCTAGAAACGAGGAGGATGCTTTTCTAAAAAGGTAAAATTTGCCGTAGTCCTCGCTGGACTTCGTTACGAATTACATCTTTAATTAAATCTTGGGCAAAACTTCCAAACCAATTATTAACCTGTGCCTCATCCACTTTTTCTGCATCCACATTTTCCGGGGGTTTATTATCAATTTTAACCGCCGATTTTTCCACATTCACTTCTGGCATTAACGCAATAAATGTATTAATGGGAATTGCTGAATTTAACCCTGTTTTTACCTCTTCCTGTCTGCCAGCAGATTCATTGTTGACTGTGGCTACCGTATCCCCTTGACCGTGAATTCCAATCACCCGACCACTGACATCAAACACTGGCCCACCACTCATTCCCCGTCGAGTTACCGCATCATAACGCATCGTATAACCTTCGGAATTACTAGAGCGAATATTCGTTACTTGTCCACCGGTAAAGGCATATTCTCGTTCCGTTGAACCCGTAGCTGGTAAGGGATATCCTGAAATATAAATCCCTGAACCTATTGTTGCTTCATCGGAATTACTAATCGGTGCAACAGAATATTCTTCTGAGGTTTCAAAGGTAATTATTGCTAAATCGGGGCCACTTCCTTCTTTCTGTAAAGTTTTAACGGATGCAACAGGATGATCTTTTCCTTTTGAGGTTTTAATGACAAACTCTGAGTTAGGATTATTAACAACATGATTGGCAGTTAATACGGTGTAAGTATTCCCTTTTTTAGAAATAATTACGCCTGAACCGCTTGCGTCTGCAACTAAAGTATTATTAATTTGTACGGTAGTGGGAATGGCAATTTGAGCGACTTCTTTGGCAGTTTTAGCGATCGCAGGTTGTACAATCACTAAAGCAGCAACCGTCCCAACAATTAGACTGGGTACATAATCAAAACTCGAAAATCGATTATTCATAATTTCCCTCTGTGAATTTTTGACAATCAATCAAATTTATAACTAATATCAGAAATGATTGTGGAACCCGTCACGACAGGTTGAGGAATTTGGGTATTATGCCAATAGGGAATAATTGGAATCCCCCAACTAGAATTAACCATTAATTCCAACATTTCTTGAGAAGGTTCTGTACCATCTTCAAAGGCATAAACCCCAAAATCTGGATCACGGTTTTTTAGTCTGCCATTAATGCCAATTAATTGCCCCCAACGGTTAAAAATTGGCCCCCCACTCATACCCACTCGAATATCATTGGTATAACCTAAACGATAGCCTTGGGGTAAAGATTTAGGCGGTAAAATAGAGATAATCCCTTGAGTGAAACGAAACACTTGCAAACCTTGATCAAAGGTGGTTTGAAAAGAGTGTTCCTGATACATGGGAAACCCGGCTGCAAAAACAGGTTCTCCAACGGTGATCGCACCAGGACTAATCGCAGCAATTTGATAATTGGTATTACTCTTAAAATAGGCGATCGCTAAATCCGTATTTCCTAACTGTTTTGCAGCCAATAATCCATACTTTTGCCCATCAGGAGCAATTACCGTTTGTTGCTGACTAAATGCCAGAACGTGCCAATTTGTAATGACTGTATAAGTTTGCCCCTGTCGTTGGATAATAACACCAGAACCCGAAGCATTAGGAGTTAAAATCCGAACCGTTGTTAACCGCGCTAATCTTTCCAGATTGACCGTTTGCTCATCACTTAAACGATAATTAATCTCTGGAAATTGTGCAAACACAGGATGATATTCTGATAAAATCATCAGTGCTGTTAAACAAATTCCAATCCTAATAATAGGGCAATTCATATTGGTTTAAAGTTCCCGCGCACCATTGCTTGGTGTCATTGGGGGTGGAACAGGTTGACCATTAAATTGAGGAGTTGTGAGAGAATGGCTTTCATTTTCTAAACGTCCACTGACATCAATATAAGGAATATTGCCACTTTCAGACAGAGATGGAGTCCCCGCTTGTCCTTCTCGCCAAGCTAACAATTTATTCAGGGTTGTCACAGCATCTTGATTCGGTTTCAGGGTGAAAATTAATCCTTCACAACGTCCATTCACTTGACTGGCAGTACAGATCACCTGTTGGCTATTCATCATCCCGGCAGTGATATATTTAAGCTGTTTATTCTGGCGATAGGTTTCTAAACGTCCACTGACTTCTGTACACCGTCTTAGAGGATCATAACCCGCCCCTGAAAAGGCATCAGATTCCCATTTAATCCAAGGTTCTCGACTTCCTTGGGAGTTTTGATAAACTGTTGTTGGGGTTCCGGTGGAGGTATCGCAGAAAAAACCCCGTTGTCCTGGTGCGGGTTGACTCAAAGCCCTTTGAGGTGCTAAAAAGCTGCTACACAAGGCAATTAGGCTGGTGAAAACTACAGATTTGTGTCTCATATAAAAAATTTTAGTTGGAAATGATAAATAAGTTAATCATCCCAAAACAAGCCCAGCGAATCAAGCATTATTCGATTTTTTTATCCTTTTTTTACAAATCTTCACAAAAGTATAATTCAGACATCAGCTTTCTAAAGACTAATAAATCTTTTCTAACTGCCTAAAATCTCGTTCAACTTCCGCCCATAAGGCTCGATTATGGGGATCGGTTTTTAACGCTTTCTTTAAATAATTTCTAGCCTTTTCAACCTGCTTGTCTGCAATCAATTGTCGCCCCCAACGTTGATAGGAAATCGCTTGCCATTGACGAATTTCAGGGTCATTCGGAATCCGTTGGGCTAACCCTTCAATTAAAGTAATCGCACGGGGAAAACGCTTATATTTTAATAGATTTTGTAACTCTAAATAGGAATTTTGTTTAATTTTTTGTTCTTCTGGAGTTAATTCAACATTAAATTGAATCGGATGACTTTTAGCTGTAATTTTAACTTTTGGAGCTTGATAGTAAGAAAATCCCGACTGAGATCCTCCGGGTTTAGTCGAAGCCGTTACAGGTTCTAATTCTGCTTCCGGTTTGGCTACCGTTAATAAAAATTTATAGGCTTCTGTGATCGCCATAAACTTTTCTCTGGCGGCTTCATTCCCCGGATTCACATCAGGATGATATTGTCTCGCTAACTTCCGATAAGACGATTTCACCGCCTCTAAACTAGCGCCGAATCTTAATCCTAATTGTCGATAATAATCTGTTGCATCCATCACAAGAAAAACATGGGAAGGTTGGAAGCCTCGTCTCTTTAGAGCGAGGAGGAAAACCGACTAAGTGCGTTTTTAACCGCCTGAGTTCTTTTAGAATCCGTAAGAATAACCATCTTTTTTGTGAATTGATTGACAATATTTGTGGCTAATTCCTGCTACTCTTCCGTTTTGTGTGGCTAGATCAAAACTGCCAGATGCGCGGCAGAGAACTCGACCCAAATAACAGCCTATTTTCTTGCCTTTGGTAACAACAGCTTTAACAATATCGCCCGTCTGGAAGCCTTTATGAATCTGTATTCGTGAGCGATGTCGTGTTGGAAATCCGTATTTATCAGTGCCACACATTTGACGAGTGCCACGTCCTGTTGCCTGAATCAATAAAGGTTTATTAGTTAAAACCTTTAAAGTTTCAACTTTTCCAACACAAGCTGCATCTAACCAGTGGGTTTTAGGTAGATTTAATCGAGTGCGGTTGAATTTAGTTAAACCACCGGAACCAATTGAAACAGGTAAATTTGTTTCTTTTAACCGATTAAACAGTAACCATCGAGTTGAATTTACAGCAGTAGCATCTTTTAACGGTTGTTTAGCTTGTTTCAAAATCCGATGTAGTAAGTCGGGTTTACCCGATAGGAAATCTTGGATATCTTGGTTTCCTTTCTTTTGGTTACAGTCATGACAAGCAACAGTAAGATTGGAAATTCGGTCAGTTCCGCCTTGGGATTTGGGGTGAATATGTTCTACTTCTAAGGGGACATTTTCAACCCCACAGTAAGCACATTTTCTACTCCATT
>NZ_JADEWU010000139.1:0-5576 GCF_015207485.1 Planktothrix mougeotii LEGE 06226 | reverse complement strand
ATCCGTTGAGCAGTTAGAAGAGTTATTACATAAATTATTAAATGAAGGAGAACTAATCATTAATTGGAATCGTAAAATTAAAAACAAAGGCAATGCCGTTTATTAAATCAAGCTGCGTAGCAGCTTAGTAGGTGTGATGGAACACCGGGAGTGGTGAGACGATGAGCATCTTTTTCCATGAACAACTTTATCGTAGCGATGCAGTCATGTCGAAGCTGAAGGATTTTCCGGTAACGATTTGTGGCGCAGGGGCCTTGGGGGCGAATTTAACTGAGAATCTCGCTCGTGCTGGGTTGGGTAAGCTTAAGGTGATTGATTGCGATCGCATTGAAGAACGGAATCTCTCGACTCAACCCTATTATCGTTCTGATGTGGGAGCATTCAAAGCTAAGATTTTGGCGAATAATTTATATCGGGCAATTGGGACAAAGGTAGACGTTGAAATCAAAGAATTGTCTGCGACTAATACTACTCAATTATTGAAAAAAAGTGGATTGATTGTTGATGGATTTGACAATAGCAAATCCCGTCAGACGGTGAAGGATTACGCCGATCAAACGGGGATTCCATGCCTTCATGTTGGACTTTCTTCTGATTATGCAGAAGTAATTTGGAATCAGGTTTATCGAGTTCCTTCTGATGTGAATGATGATGTTTGTGATTATCCACTCGCGCGTAATTTGGTGATGCTAACGGTTGCTGTCGCCTGTGAGGTAATTATTTCTTTTATTACGACTAACCAACAACGGAACTTCACAATTACCCTGAAGGATTTAAGTGTTCGCTCACTCAAGGAATAAAGCTAAATCCTGATTCTTCATTATTTCTATTTCTTTAAGCTCTATTAAATGTTCGGGTTGCAGTAACTCCCTTTGTTGTCATGGTCATGATCATTTGATCGTTGGTGAATTGTATGGAAAAAGTGTATTTTCCGGCAATTTGTACAGTCATGGGGAAATCCTTATTTAATTAATAGAGTACCCATTACCAAGATTACACTCAGTTGCTCAAAGCTCAAACCCCCATCCACAAGATTAAACGGTTTCGGTTTTTCTAAGTTTAAAAAATAGATTGAATTAACGTTAAATCTAAATAACTTTTTTCAGGAATATCCCCCGCTAATACCGTGAACGGTTGATTAGGTTCACCCAAATGATTAACGACTAATACAGCATCAGTAAAATCTTGATTTTTTGTATAATCGTTGACAGTAATTATTGTTTTTAATCCAGCTTGTTTTGATGCTAAAAATCCATGATGGGAATCTTCAAATACCAGACAATCTGCTGAATTTAATCCTAATTTTTCTAATACATAAAAATAAATATCCGGGGCTGGTTTTTTAGCCGGAACAATATCCCCAGCCGCGATTATTTCAAACCAGTCTGGATGAATAGCTGTATTTTCTAATAAAGCTAAAACATTGGGTAAAGCACTCGTTGTTGCGATCGCTAACCTGATTTCCTTTTCTCTTGCTTCTTGAATTAACCGTTGTACCCCAGGACGCAAAGGAATTAAACCTTGATCTAATAATTTTCGATAATATTGATTTTTTAACTCATGCAAATTTACAATTAAATCATCTAAATTTTCCGTTGATAAAAAATTCGGTTCATATTGTTCAATATAATAACGAATACGCTCCTTTCCTCCCCCAATTGCCAATAATTTACCATAGGAATCAATAGACCAATTCCAAGGAATACCTACCTGATTAAAAGCTTGATTAAAAGCAACGCGATGACCATCCCGTTCCGTATCCGCTAACGTGCCATCCACATCAAAAATTAAAGCTTGTAGTTTTCCCATTTTCTTGTTCCTTATTTTTTATTAATTAAATTATATAGCAGGGAACAGGGAACAGGGAACAGGGAATATTACCCATTCGTAATTCGTAATTCGTAATTCGTAATTCCCTCTTCATAGATTATT
The DNA here is from genome assembly GCF_015207485.1 of Planktothrix mougeotii LEGE 06226. Lineage (NCBI taxonomy): Bacteria > Bacillati > Cyanobacteriota > Cyanophyceae > Oscillatoriales > Microcoleaceae > Planktothrix > Planktothrix mougeotii. The sequence continues at coordinate 3,644 of NZ_JADEWU010000139.1, read as the reverse complement.
GCTAACGGCTCGGTTTCGTCCTTGGGTTTTGGCTTGATAAAGTGCCTCATCTGCGGCATTAATTAAATCCAAAGGAACCCGATCTAAAGTCGGAATTAGGGTACAAATGCCAATACTCATCGTTACCCGTTGACTGATAGCAGAAGCACGATGAGGCAGATTAAACTGTTGAATTGCTTCTTGAATTTTCTCAGCCACTTGTAACGCACCTTCTTGATCCGTATGGGGTAAAATTACTACAAATTCTTCTCCTCCATATCGAGCCACTAAATCAATAGAGCGCTGAACCCCTTGCTGAAGTGCTTGAGCCACTTGTTGTAAACAAATATCCCCTTGAGAATGTCCGTAGGCATCATTATATTGTTTAAAATAATCAATATCACAAAGTAGTAAAGAAAGGGGACGTTGTTCTCGGATTAAACGATGCCATTCTTGATTTAAAATCTCATCAAAACAACGACGGTTAGCAATTCGGGTGAGTTGATCCACCATCGCTAAGTTTTGTAATTGTTGGTTAGCAAATTGCAATTGTTGATGAAGTTCCGACTGATGAATAGCGATCGCTAATTGAACAGCTAACTGCCTCAAAAGTTCAATCTCTAAAGCATACCATTCCCTCGACCCACCGCAATGATGGGCAACCAATAACCCCCATAAACCCTGATTTTGTAAAATCGGAACCACTAATTTGGCTCGAACTTGTAACTTTTCTAATAGCTCCAAATGACAACAATCAAGGTTTGCAGTATAGATATCGGAAGTCATCTTAACTGTGTGTTGTTCAAATGATTTATTCTGATTCTGCACAAAATAAGTATCCGTAATTTCCAGATTCAAAATCGATTTCCAACCCGCTCCCACAGACTCCTTAACTATTACACCACTCCAATCAGCATTAAACCGATAAATAATCACCCGATCCGTTTGTAAAAACTGCCGCACCTCAGCAACAGTCGTTTGTAGAATCTCATCTAAATCCAAAGACTCCCGAATCCGTTGGGTGATAGTATAAATCATCCGCTCCCGTTCAGCCTGTTGTTTTAACGCTTCTTCGGCTTGTTTGCGAATACTGATATCCGAAAAGGAAGTAACAACTGCATAAGGTTGAAATTGATCGGAATGAAATAAAGGTTGGGAATTAATCGAAATCCACGTCAAATCCCCATCCGGTTTATGAACACCCATAATCACGTCAAATTGGGGTTCTCCCGTGCGTAACGTCACCATCGCCGGATGGTTTTCTCCAGGGAAATCGGTACCATCATGTTGAATCGCCCACCAGCGTGAATCAATAGAAGTCCGGCCCATCATCTGATCAGAACTTAACCCTAAAATCCTTTCTGCGCTTTGATTACAAGCAACGATCTGACCATCTGCTTGCTGGAGAACAACCCCCTCACCCATAGCCGCAATCACAGACCGATAGCGCTCCTCGCTTTCCCGCAAGTCAATTTCTGAGCGTTTCTGAGCCGTAATATCCATCGCTACGCCGATCATACGGATGGCTTGACCCGATTCGTTATAGTAAACTTGTCCTTTATTACAGATCCAATGAACGGCTCCTTCCGCCAAAATAATCCGAAACTCGACATGATAATCATCTGTTTCTGACAACGCACAACGCACCGACTGATCCACTAACTCTCGATCCTCTGGATGCAGTATCTCTAAAAAGGCTTCATAGCTGCGATCATAAGGGCCAGATAAACCAAACATGAGTCGCAATTGATCCGAGTAGAGAATCTGATTTGTGAGAATATTCCAGTCCCAGGTTCCCATGCGAGATGCTTCTAACGCTAAGGATAGACGAGTTTCCCGTTCTCGCAGGGTTTCCTCCATCGCTTTGCGTTTTGTAATATCGGTATGGGTTCCAATCATCCGCAGGGGAAGACCTTCAGGGCTCCAGCTGAAAACTTGACCGCGATCAAGCATCCATTTATAGGTTCCGTCTTTACACAAAACCCGATGTTCACTAATATATTGTTCAGTTTCTCCTTGAAAATGTTGGTGAATATTGCGATAAACCATCTCAATATCATCAGGATGAACCCGGTTTTTCCATTCTTCTAGGGTATTGACAATTTCATGTTCTGCAAATCCCAGCATTTCTTTCCACCGTCGGGAGAAAAAGACTTGATTCGTTTGAGGTTGCCAATCCCATACCCCATCTCCATTGCCTTCTAGGGCATATTGCCAAAGGTCTTCACTGACTTTTAAAGCTTGTTGAGCCGCAATGCGATCGCTAATATCTTCAAAAATATATAACCGTCCAAAATAGCGATCGCTCTGATCTCGAATTTGGCTAGAAAAACGGCGAATTGTGCGTCCATCCGAAAAAGCAATTTCATCTTCTATTACCGTTCGATTATTCTCTGATTGTAAGGGTTTACAAGACTCAGCAAAAGCCGAAAGATCAGCAATTAAAGGAATACAATGGGGAATAATATCGTTATTTTTTAACACTCCTTCTAACATTTGACCTTCTAAGTGTTCAATCCCCCAAATTTCACAAAAACGATGATTAAAATAAAGAATATTATCCGTGCGATTATCAACAACAAAAAAAGCTAAATTAGACGTATCTGTCATTGAGCGTAATAACGCTTCTTTCCAGCGTAATTCTTGCTCGACGCGCTGACGTTCAATTAAAGAAGCTTGTTTTTCAGTAATATCTTTTTCATTCACCAGCAGCATGGGATGACCCGTCACCGGATCACGAGTACAACGCACATCTAATCCATGCCAACGAATCCCATTTAAAGTATAAACTTGAGTTTCAACACTAAAAACTGCACCAGATTGGGCGGTTAATCTTGCCGTTTCTCCAATATTGGGATCAACAAAATGACGAACAAACACATTATCCTCAGCCCTATTGGGATGTAGAGTATCCCCATAACAACGCAAAGCGGCGGGATTTTGCATTAAGGGCACCCCATTCAAAGTATAGAGGGAAATCATCACACTTGTATGATGCAGGACTTCTATGGAGCGCAATGTTTCGGGGGTATTTTCATTGACGACTTCTGTTATTCCTTCGACTAACATTGCCATTCGACCCGTTTCAATTTTAATTCCCGAACAAGTACAACGAACAGAAATCGGTTTTCCTTCAGGATAAAATGTCCAGGTTTCCGTAATAGTTTCTTCGTGTTGAAATTGTTGTAAATAAGTGTTTAAACGAATGCGAGTTGCTTCAGAAATATCTTTAAAATTTCGGTTAAGTAATTCTTCTCGATTGGTGGCATTCCAGATATGAAGGGCGGCTTTGTTTGCCCACCACATTTGTAAATTCTCAATATCAAAAATCCAGATTGGGGTTTGAAGTCGATCCCATCCTTTTAAATCCGATCTTGATACCGGAGATTCATCAACCGAATGGCAACAGCCACATTCTTCTGTAGAGACGTGCCTGGACTGATCCTGAGCGTAGGCTTTTGGCGCGTCTCTACGGGAGGAAGGTTGTAGAATCTGTTGTTGGAGTTGATGGAATTGCTCAAGAGGTTGATTCAGTTCTCGGTATTGGACAGCGATGGCTAAATGAATCGCCACTTGTTGCAGAAATTGAATTTCTACGGTTTTCCAGTGACGGGGACTGTGACATTGATGAACAATCAACAACCCCCAGAGATGGGGACCCGGAG
>NZ_JADEWU010000138.1:0-5807 GCF_015207485.1 Planktothrix mougeotii LEGE 06226 | reverse complement strand
GGTTTGGTCTCCAAACCCAGACAACAAGAGGGTTTGGAGACCAAACCCCTACAGAACTCTTTCACAAATCATTTAGGATTGCTATAGAAACCGGGTTTCTCAACAGAACTTAATTTCTAATTCCAAATTTTACTAGAAACCCGGTTTCTGATTTTGCTAAAAACCCACACCCCTAGAAACCGGGTTTCTCAACAGAACTTAATTTCTAATTCCAAATTTTACTAGAAACCCGGTTTCTGACTTCACCCAACACACGCTACAATATTATTAACCAGAGAGGAGTACCCCATGAAAAAACGCCTCGGTGCTTACCTTAATTTAATTCAGCAGTGGTCGTTAAAGCTAATCAAAAAATTAATAACGTTTTTATCTTTTTCTCCTCCATCCCCTGACGATGAGCAATTTAATCAATATTCTCCTCAAGATTATCGTACCTTAATTCAAGGATTATTTCAAACAGAATATGAAAGAAATATTGAACAATTAAATACCCTTCTAGCCGATAACCGCCATCTCCTCAACCTACAATTTGCAGAAGTCTTAAAAATCGTTGCGACGGGAATTATTGAAGAACACCCAGAAGCAACAGAAACGATAGTAGCATTAGTCGGAAATATCAGTATTAGAATTAGTGATTTTCCTCTGGGAAACCCTAGATATATTCAAAAAATTGCTATTGCGGGATATGAGTTTGTCTTGGGTTATCGTCAGGAAGAACCAGAATTAGGGGCGCAAACTAATAATAATCTGGGGAATGCCTATTCAGACCTAGCAGCAATAGAAAATACCCAAGAGAATTTAAAAGCTGCCATCGCTTGTTATCAACAGGCTTTAATCGTTCGTCAACAACAGACATACCCCCAAGATTGGGCAGGGACTAATAATAATCTGGGGAATGCCTATTCAGACCTAGCAGCAATAGAAAATACCCAAGAGAATTTAAAAGCAGCCATCGCTTGTTATCAACAGGCATTAATTGTTCGTCAACAACAGACTTTACCCCAACAATGGGCAACGACTAATAATAATCTGGGGAATGCCTATTCAGACCTAGCAGCAATAGAAAATACCCAAGAGAATTTAAAAGCAGCGATCGCTTGTTATCAACAGGCTTTAATCGTTCGTCAACAACAGACATACCCCCAAGATTGGGCAGGGACTAATAATAATCTGGGGACTGCCTATTCTAACCTAGCAGCAATAGAAAATACCGAAGAGAATTTAAAAGCAGCCATCGCTTGTTATCGACTAGCGTTAATTGTTCGTCAACAACAAACATACCCCCAACAATGGGCAACGACTAATAATAATCTGGGGAATGCCTATTCTGACCTAGCAGCAATAGAAAATACCCAAGAGAATTTAAAAGCTGCCATCGCTTGTTATCGACAAGCGTTAATAGTTCGCCAACCGAAAACATTACCTCTGGACTGTGTACAAACTGGACGCAATTTAGGCAATTTAGGGTTTAAAATCGGAAACTGGGAATGGGGCATTGAAGGGTATGAAGCGGCGATGAAAGCAGTAGAAAATAGTCGCAGTCGGGCGCAAACCGATCAACAGCGTCAAGAGATTTTAGCCGCCGCCATTGGGGTTTATGCTAATGCAATTCAATGTTATATTAATTTGGGGAATTATCAACAGGCTTTATTGACCGCAGAGCGATCGCGGTGTCGGCAGTTAGCGGATTTATTTGCCAGTAAGGATCTCTATCCCAATGCGGAAGTTCCCCCGGAATTGGTGGCGGACTATAATCTTTTGAAACAACGGATGAATCAGTTACAAACACCCCCACCCAATACACCGGAAAATCCCTCAAAAACTCGTCAACTCTCCCCAGAAACTTTAGCAGAAATTGAACAATTAGAAAGGGAAAGAAAGCAGCTTTGGCAAAAAATTCGCAGTCATGATCCGGTATTAGCAGGTCAAATAGAAGTTGATGTGATTCAGTTCGCAGAAATTCAGCAGTTAATTCAGGATGATGTCACCGCTATTGTTAGTTTTTATAGTACCAATGATCAAACCTTTGTGTTTGTGTTGCGGCGGAGTGACCTAACCCCCCTAACCCCCCTTCCCTGCGAGGGAATGGGGGAACAATCTTACTCCCCTCGCCTCGCAGGAGAGGGGTCGGGGGAGAGGTCGTCTGTGTCGGGAAGTGACCTAACCCCCCTAACCCCCCTTCCCTGCGAGGGAATGGGGGAACAATCTTACTCCCCTCGCCTCGCAGGAGAGGGGTCGGGGGAGAGGTCATATTCTCTAACCCTCCACACCTGCGACGGTCAAGGATACAAAACCCTGCAAAACTGGATATTGCAAAATTGGTTAACACCCTATGTCGAAAACAAAACCCAATGGCATGAAAATATGGGTAATTTTCTCACCGAAATTGCCCAAAGATTGCAGATTAATCAATTAATTGAGGAACATTTACAGGGAATTGAAGAATTAATTATTATTCCCCATTTGTACCTGCATCAAATTCCCTTTGCGGCTTTACCCTTAACTCTCAATACCACTATTCCCACCGGAGAAACCCAAACCGCAAAAACTCGTCAAATGGCTTGGAATGAAAACAATGATTCTAGTACCGTTGTATCAGATAATAATATAGAATCCCCAGAATATTTGTGCGATCGCTTTCGGTTAAGAGTCGTTCCCAGTTGTCAAATTTTGAAATATTGTAGCGATCGCAAATCCGTTGACAAACCCCATCAATTGGGAATTGTGGAAAATGCTACCGGAGATTTATTCTATACCGAAATTGAATGTCAGACCTTAGCAAAACGCTATCAAGTTTCTCAAGAATATCATCTCAAAGAACAAGATTGTACCCAATCTAATTATATCGAATTAGCGAAAAAAGTGCAACGGTTACATTCAAGCCATCATGCTAACGCAGACTTACAAAATCCCGAAAATTGCAAATTAGTTTTAGCGAATAAAGAAGAACTCAATTTAGCCACAATTTTTACCCTCCGGTTTCCAACGTTATTGGATTTATTTTTATCCTGTTGCGAAACCCATTTAACCTTAACCCCCATTACCGATGAACCGTTATCCTTAGCCGCAGGTTTCCTATCAGCAGGAGCGCGAAATGTTGTCAGTACATTGTGGGCGGTGAATGATCAAACCACCGCGATATTGACGATATTATATTATCAGTATCTTGACCAAGGAAAAACCCGCCCCGAAGCGTTAAGATTAGCGCAATTTGACCTGAGAAATTGTAAAAATCTGGAAGAATTAGCCAAATCTTCAGAGCGCTTAGGACAAAAAGTAGAGAGTCCTAAAAATAGTTCTGAGGTAAAATATCCCTATTCAAGTCCCTACTATTGGGCGGGTTTTCTCTCCCAAGGTTTAGCTTAATAATCGTAGGGTGCGTAAGCACAGCGCACGCACCATCTCTGCTGTGGATATTTAATATAAAACCCTTCAATAGGTGCTACTCAATAAAGTCTCATCCAGTCACAGATTTAATGAGTTTTGGAAACAACTATTCTCAAACTTGAAATTGAGCGATTATATAGGATTTATATAGTATTAAAGATGGTGCGTGCGCTTTGCTTACGCACCCTACAAGACTGTATTTATATAGTATTAAATAGGGTGCGTTCGCTTTGCTTACGCACCCTACAAGACTGTATTTATATAGTATTAAAGATGGTGCGTGCGCTTTGCTTACGCACCCTACAAGACGACTGTTTAACTGTTGAACCAATCTGAAAAATCTTGGCTAAATTGAGACAGAGATAATAAATGAATTCTGGGATGTTCTAACGTTAAATCTCGTTCTTGTTGGAGATTATAGCCCCAATCTGCTAAAAATAATTGTACAGAATCTAAATCCGGTTGTTGTTCCACCGCAAATAAGGTTTGTAACCGATCTTCAATAAACCAAATATTCGGAGTCGGTTGAATTGTTGTTAATAATTCCCGTAATATTTGCGCTTTCGGACGTTTATAACCTTTCCCAAAAATTCGACCTTCAGGAATTGTAACCCCTTGTTGTTGAAGAAGCGATCGCACAAATCGCTCCTCTTTTGTCGTAATAATATAAACTGGAAAATACTGTTCAATTAACGGTTTAATTCGTTCAATCACACCCGGATAAAATCGATGTAATCCTAACCAACCGGATAAATCCTGATTAATCCATTGATCTCTAACCCCATCCAAATGAGGGCCGATCACCTCCGCTTTTAATTGTTCTTCCGTAACAATATGGTGAGCAATTCTTGACCAATTCTGTAAAATATCAGATTCCGAAATCCCTAAAACCAAAGCTCGAATTAAAATCGGCATTTCCCAACCAATTTCAATCACGGGACGAGTTCGATAGAAAATCGGGGCTAATGCTTCCGGTGAAATCCCATCAGGAGGCGACCACAATTGACAATAGCTGCGCCATGCGGTTTCAAAATATTCTAACAGTCCATCACAAACAACCCCATCAAAATCAAGTGCGAGTAAAGTCGGTTTATCGTTTATCATAAAATTTTAATTTTAGATTTGGGAATCAACTCAACTTATATTAAATCAACGCTGTTTTCTTCCTCTAAAATTTGTCATTGAGGAGCGATCGTGGTACAAGCCTTACAACTCGAAACTGAATCCTTCCTTAACCCTCCAAAGCCTCCCTATCAGCTTGATGCTGACTTAATCAGGGTGGCTAAACATCTCTATTATGCCTATGTAGAAGTCCATGCTCAACGAATGCGGCGACCCTTGGGAGTGGCGATCAACCCTAGCAATTATCGCAGTTGTTTATTATTTGCGAGTCAACCGATTTTACTACCAGGGGAATATTTTATTCCTTTTGAACACATTGAAGCCGATTTATTTTAGCTCCCAGGGACTCTTAGAAACCGGGTTTGTGTACAAAGCTTTCGGTGTTTAATCAAGACCCTTTCAGAAACCCGGTTTCTGTTGAGTGGTTTTAGCTCCCATCGTTAAGAATCAGCATTGAACATGGATATTATACTGAGTTTACCTGCCTATTTAATTGTGTTTGCGTTTGGAGCGTCCATCGGCAGTTTTCTCAACGTGGTCATCTATCGAATTCCCGCCGGGTTATCCATACTCCATCCTCCCTCTCGCTGTCCCCGATGTCTAACGCGGTTGAGTCCCTCAGAAAATATTCCCGTATTCGGTTGGTTGTGGCTTCAGGGACGCTGTAAACATTGCCATACCCCCATTTCTATTCGTTATCCCCTTGTAGAAGCTACCACAGGACTCTTATTTTTATTAATATTTTTAATATCTCCAAACTTCACCCAAACGGTGGGCTATTGGGTTTTATTCAGTTGGTTAATTGCTCTATCGTTGATTGATTTAGATACTTATACTCTGCCCAATGTGCTCACCCAGTCGGGGTTAATATTAGGCTTAGGATTTCAACTCACCCACGCCTTAACAACATCCTCACCCCTGAGTAATGGCTTGATGGTGGGAATTTTGGGGGCTGTTCTAGGGTTATGGCTATTTGATATTATTTCCTTTGCAGGAACCCTGGTTATGGGTCAAACGGCAATGGGGGCTGGAGATAGTAAACTCGCCGCCATGATGGGAGCTTGGTTAGGCTGGAAATATTTACTCGTGGCTGGATTTATCGCCTGTGGTTTAGGGGCTATTGTCGGTGGAGGAGCCATCGCCCTTAAATTAATCAATCGTCGTCAACCTATCCCCTTCGGCCCCTTCCTAGCCCTCGCTACCGCCATCACAGCCCTCTGGGGACAAGCGATCCTATCCGCTTACCTGAGTCTATTTTTCCCAACCTTGAGTTGAGGAGCAGGGGAAGGGGGGACAAG
>NZ_JADEWU010000137.1:0-5903 GCF_015207485.1 Planktothrix mougeotii LEGE 06226 | reverse complement strand
GGCTCGACAGATATTGCAGCGATGCGATGTGCAGGTGGTGAGGTCTCTGGGGATTGATCTGCTGGCGGGTTGAGAAAAAAGTCCTCGAAAGTTGACGGTGCTTGAAAAAGCAGTGCATAATCGAAGGCTTCGCTGAAGCGGCTTCGGCGTCTTGCGATGGAAGTTGCAAGGTGCTGGAAAAAGTTGAAGAAGGCGAAAATAGTTTGATGAGACTTTAAAAGTCGTGTTAGACTAGCAGGCTCCGCTGAAACAGCTTCAGCGTCTCGCAATGAAGATTGCGGGGTGCTAAAAAAGAAGGTGTTGAAAGCAAAAAAGTTTGACGATACTTAAAAAATCGTGCTAGACTACAAGGCTTCGCTGATCGCAGCAAGCAAGACGAAGTAAACGAGAAGTTGCTTCGGTGATCGTTAAAAATTTACAGCCGATAAGCGTGGGCGTTTGAAGGTAATTGCGTAAGTTCTTCGGAACAAGTCGCAAGACTTAAAACGCTCATGAGAATAGAAGTGAAGTTCACTTCAATTCCGTTTTTGTGAGTTGCTCGAAAGAGCGAAAAAATCAAGATCGAACTATAGAGTTTGATCCTGGCTCAGATTGAACGCTGGCGGCATGCCTTACACATGCAAGTCGAACGGCAGCACGGGAGCAATCCTGGTGGCGAGTGGCGAACGGGTGAGTAATACATCGGAACGTGCCCAATCGTGGGGGATAACGCAGCGAAAGCTGTGCTAATACCGCATACGATCTACGGATGAAAGCAGGGGATCGCAAGACCTTGCGCGAATGGAGCGGCCGATGGCAGATTAGGTAGTTGGTGAGGTAAAGGCTCACCAAGCCTTCGATCTGTAGCTGGTCTGAGAGGACGACCAGCCACACTGGGACTGAGACACGGCCCAGACTCCTACGGGAGGCAGCAGTGGGGAATTTTGGACAATGGGCGAAAGCCTGATCCAGCCATGCCGCGTGCAGGATGAAGGCCTTCGGGTTGTAAACTGCTTTTGTACGGAACGAAACGGCCTTTTCTAATAAAGAGGGCTAATGACGGTACCGTAAGAATAAGCACCGGCTAACTACGTGCCAGCAGCCGCGGTAATACGTAGGGTGCAAGCGTTAATCGGAATTACTGGGCGTAAAGCGTGCGCAGGCGGTTATGTAAGACAGTTGTGAAATCCCCGGGCTCAACCTGGGAACTGCATCTGTGACTGCATAGCTAGAGTACGGTAGAGGGGGATGGAATTCCGCGTGTAGCAGTGAAATGCGTAGATATGCGGAGGAACACCGATGGCGAAGGCAATCCCCTGGACCTGTACTGACGCTCATGCACGAAAGCGTGGGGAGCAAACAGGATTAGATACCCTGGTAGTCCACGCCCTAAACGATGTCAACTGGTTGTTGGGTCTTCACTGACTCAGTAACGAAGCTAACGCGTGAAGTTGACCGCCTGGGGAGTACGGCCGCAAGGTTGAAACTCAAAGGAATTGACGGGGACCCGCACAAGCGGTGGATGATGTGGTTTAATTCGATGCAACGCGAAAAACCTTACCCACCTTTGACATGTACGGAATTCGCCAGAGATGGCTTAGTGCTCGAAAGAGAGCCGTAACACAGGTGCTGCATGGCTGTCGTCAGCTCGTGTCGTGAGATGTTGGGTTAAGTCCCGCAACGAGCGCAACCCTTGTCATTAGTTGCTACATTCAGTTGGGCACTCTAATGAGACTGCCGGTGACAAACCGGAGGAAGGTGGGGATGACGTCAAGTCCTCATGGCCCTTATAGGTGGGGCTACACACGTCATACAATGGCTGGTACAAAGGGTTGCCAACCCGCGAGGGGGAGCTAATCCCATAAAACCAGTCGTAGTCCGGATCGCAGTCTGCAACTCGACTGCGTGAAGTCGGAATCGCTAGTAATCGTGGATCAGAATGTCACGGTGAATACGTTCCCGGGTCTTGTACACACCGCCCGTCACACCATGGGAGCGGGTTCTGCCAGAAGTAGTTAGCTTAACCGCAAGGAGGGCGATTACCACGGCAGGGTTCGTGACTGGGGTGAAGTCGTAACAAGGTAGCCGTATCGGAAGGTGCGGCTGGATCACCTCCTTTCTGGAAACAAGCAATTTAATTTAAACGCCCACACTTATCGGTTGTTGGAAGAAGTCGAAATCTTCATTGATTCTCGATTGGGTCTGTAGCTCAGCTGGTTAGAGCACCGTCTTGATAAGGCGGGGGTCGTTGGTTCGAGCCCAACTAGACCCACCAAATCTTCTGATTTCTCGTGTGAGAGTTTTGGGGGATTAGCTCAGCTGGGAGAGCACCTGCTTTGCAAGCAGGGGGTCGTCGGTTCGATCCCGTCATCCTCCACCAATAAATCGATACTTAATTCAACACCAAAGCAGCTTCCTGCGAAGGCATGAGGCTTCTTTGTTGTTGATCAGGATCTCTTGATCAATCGGCTGTTCTTTAAAAATTCATAGAGTCGAATCAGCGTTGCTGATGGAAACTGCACATTCGTAAAGGTTTAGTGCGGACCGTGCCATCAGCAACATAGAATTTTTGATTGCGTCAAAAGAAACTTCAATTTCGAGTCAAATCGAATTTTGAATGTAACGGCATAACGCGTCAGGTGAAAGACCTGGCAATTCCTTGAAACGATTTTGGATCTCCGCAAGGAGAGCTCAAAGTTATAGGGTCAAGTGAATAAGAGCACGTGGTGGATGCCTTGGCAATGATAGGCGACGAAGGACGTGATAGCCTGCGATAAGCTTCGGGGAGCTGGCAAATTAGCTTTGATCCGGAGATTTCCGAATGGGGAAACCCACCGAAAGGTATCGCATGATGAATACATAGTCATGCGAGGCGAACCGGGTGAACTGAAACATCTCAGTAGCTCGAGGAAAAGACATCAACCGAGATTCCGAAAGTAGTGGCGAGCGAAATCGGAGAAGCCTGTTAGTGATAGCACAAGACATAACGGAACAGCTTGGAAAGGCTGGCCATAGCGGGTGATAGCCCCGTACGTGAAATGACCTGTGTGGTACTGAGCTAACGACAAGTAGGGCGGGACACGAGAAATCCTGTCTGAATATGGGGGGACCATCCTCCAAGGCTAAATACTCATCATTGACCGATAGTGAACTAGTACCGTGAGGGAAAGGCGAAAAGAACCCCGGGAGGGGAGTGAAATAGATCCTGAAACCGCGTGCTTACAAAAAGTAGGAGCCCTGTAAGGGGTGACTGCGTACCTTTTGTATAATGGGTCAGCGACTTACATTCAGTGGCAAGGTTAACCGAATAGGGAAGCCGTAGAGAAATCGAGTCCGAATAGGGCGATCAGTCGCTGGGTGTAGACCCGAAACCAAGTGATCTATCCATGGCCAGGATGAAGGTGCCGTAACAGGTACTGGAGGTCCGAACCGACTAGTGTTGCAAAACTAGCGGATGAGCTGTGGATAGGGGTGAAAGGCTAAACAAACTTGGAAATAGCTGGTTCTCTCCGAAAACTATTTAGGTAGTGCCTCAAGTATTACCATCGGGGGTAGAGCACTGTTTTGGCTAGGGGGTCATGGCGACTTACCAAACCAAGGCAAACTCCGAATACCGATGAGTACAGCTTGGGAGACAGAGCACCGGGTGCTAACGTCCGGACTCAAGAGGGAAACAACCCAGACCGCCAGCTAAGGTCCCTAAAATTGGCTAAGTGGGAAACGAAGTGGGAAGGCTAAAACAGTCAGGATGTTGGCTTAGAAGCAGCCATCATTTAAAGAAAGCGTAATAGCTCACTGATCGAGTCGTCCTGCGCGGAAGATGTAACGGGGCTAAGCCAGTTACCGAAGCTGCGGATTTGCAATTTATTGCAAGTGGTAGGAGAGCGTTCTGTAAGCCTGTGAAGGTGCGTTGTAAAGCGTGCTGGAGGTATCAGAAGTGCGAATGCTGACATGAGTAGCGTTAAAGGGGGTGAAAAGCCCCCTCGCCGTAAGCGCAAGGTTTTCTACGCAACGTTCATCGGCGTAGAGTGAGTCGGCCCCTAAGGCGAGGCAGAGATGCGTAGCTGATGGGAAACAGGTCAATATTCCTGTACCGATATATAGTGCGATGTGGGGACGGATCTTAATAGGTCATCCAGTTATTGGATTATTCTGGTTTAGTTGGATGTAGGCGTGCACTAGGCAAATCCGGTGCACATATACCGAGGCCAACGATCGAGCGGACTTGTCCGTGAAGTGACTGAACGAGGTTCCAGGAAAAGCCACTAAGCTTCAGCTATATACGACCGTACCGCAAACCGACACTGGTGCGCGAGATGAGTATTCTAAGGCGCTTGAGAGAACTCAGGAGAAGGAACTCGGCAAATTGACACCGTAACTTCGGAAGAAGGTGTGCCCTATTAGTGTGTAGTGAACAACGAAGCATGAATGGGTTGCAAAAAATCGGTGGCTGCGACTGTTTATTAAAAACACAGCACTCTGCAAACACGAAAGTGGACGTATAGGGTGTGACGCCTGCCCGGTGCTGGAAGATTAAATGATGGGGTGCAAGCTCTTGATTGAAGTCCCAGTAAACGGCGGCCGTAACTATAACGGTCCTAAGGTAGCGAAATTCCTTGTCGGGTAAGTTCCGACCTGCACGAATGGCGTAACGATGGCCACACTGTCTCCTCCTGAGACTCAGCGAAGTTGAAATGTTTGTGATGATGCAATCTCCCCGCGGAAAGACGGAAAGACCCCATGAACCTTTACTGTAGCTTTGTATTGGACTTTGAACAGATCTGTGTAGGATAGGTGGGAGGCTTTGAAGCAGGGTCGCTAGATCTTGTGGAGCCAACGTTGAAATACCACCCTGGTGTGTTTGAGGTTCTAACCTAGGTCCATTATCTGGATCGGGGACAGTGCATGGTAGGCAGTTTGACTGGGGCGGTCTCCTCCCAAAGCGTAACGGAGGAGTTCGAAGGTACGCTAGTTACGGTCGGACATCGTGACGATAGTGCAATGGCATAAGCGTGCTTAACTGCGAGACTGACAAGTCGAGCAGATGCGAAAGCAGGACATAGTGATCCGGTGGTTCTGTATGGAAGGGCCATCGCTCAACGGATAAAAGGTACTCTGGGGATAACAGGCTGATACCGCCCAAGAGTTCATATCGACGGCGGTGTTTGGCACCTCGATGTCGGCTCATCTCATCCTGGGGCTGTAGCCGGTCCCAAGGGTATGGCTGTTCGCCATTTAAAGAGGTACGTGAGCTGGGTTTAAAACGTCGTGAGACAGTTTGGTCCCTATCTTCCGTGGGCGCTGCAGATTTGAGGAAGCCTGCTCCTAGTACGAGAGGACCGGAGTGGACACACCTCTGGTGTATCGGTTGTCACGCCAGTGGCATTGCCGAGTAGCTAAGTGTGGAAGAGATAACCGCTGAAAGCATCTAAGCGGGAAACTCGTTTCAAGATGAGATCTGCCGGGGCCTTGAGCCCCCTAAAGAGTCGTTCAAGACCAGGACGTTGATAGGTCAGGTGTGGAAGCGCAGTAATGCGTTAAGCTAACTGATACTAATTGCTCGTGCGGCTTGACCCTATAACTTTGATCGATCCGATCAAGGTGTTATGCCAAGTTGACGCATTCAAAATAATTCGCCAAAAGCTGATTCCAAACTCTATGAATTCGTTGTGTTGATCGTGTGATCAGCACAGCAACCCTTTATGCCTGATGACCATAGCGACGTGGTACCACTCCTTCCCATCCCGAACAGGACAGTGAAACGCGTCAGCGCCGATGATAGTGCGGGTTCCCGTGTGAAAGTAGGTCATCGTCAGGCTCTTACAGCCCAGAAAACCCCAGTCAGCAATGACTGGGGTTTTTTGCTTTGCGCACGCGAAGAAACAAAGATCGAACCAATAAAACCAAGGCTCGGCTTGAATGGC
>NZ_JADEWU010000136.1:0-5954 GCF_015207485.1 Planktothrix mougeotii LEGE 06226 | reverse complement strand
CAGGTTTAGGTATTGGTCAAACCCTCTCTGGTATCGGAATGTCGGGCGCAGGTTTGGGTTATACCCAGTCTGGTGTCGGTTACACCACTTCGGGTGTGGGAATGTCGGGCGCAGGTTTAGGTATTGGTCAAACCCTCTCTGGTATCGGAATGTCGGGCGCAGGTTTGGGTTATACCCAGTCTGGTGTCGGTTACACCACTTCGGGTGTGGGAATGTCGGGCGCAGGTTTAGGTATTGGACAAATCATGTCCGGTATCGGAATGTCTGGGGTGGGTATGGGTTACACCCAGTCCGGTGTAGGTTATACCCAATCTGGCGTTGGACAAATTATGTCCGGTGTCGGTATCGGTCAAACGATGTCCGGTATCGGAATGTCCGGTGTGGGTATGGGTTACACCCAGTCCGGTGTCGGTTATACCCAATCTGGCGTTGGACAAATTATGTCCGGTGTCGGTATCGGTCAAACGATGTCCGGTGTCGGAATGTCTGGGGTGGGTATGGGTTACACCCAGTCCGGTGTAGGTTATACTCAATCTGGAGTCGGTTACACTCAATCTGGAGTCGGTTATACTCAATCTGGAGTCGGTTATACTCAATCCGGTGTTGGTTACACTCAATCCGGTGTTGGTTATACTCAATCCGGTGTCGGTTATACTCAATCTGGAGTCGGTTATACTCAATCCGGTGTCGGACAAACCATGTCCGGTGCTGGAATGAGTATGTCCGGTGCGGGATTAGGCTATACCATGTCTGGTATGGGAATGTCTGGTATTGGGATGGGCTCTTCAATGCCACCGATACGTCCTCGCGAGTTTTGGTTAGTGGCTGATGCTGAACTGATTATTTATGGTGCGACCGAACCCGACGCTAACTTAACCATTGGCGGACGTCCCATCAAACTTAACCCCGATGGCACATTCCGCTTACAAATGTCCTTCCAAGACGGTTTACTCGATTTCCCCATTTTCGCCGTTGCTGCGGATGGAGAGCAAACCCGTTCTGTTCACCTCAAGTTTGTGCGTGAAACCCCTGAACGTCACACCAACACGAAAGAAGAAGCAGTACCTGAATGGCTGCACTAATTTCAAATTAAAATGTTAACAACTTAATCCTTTAGAATGATCAACCCCTCACTAATATTTGAGGGGTTTTTCAATAGCGAATCATGGTTGAATGAATCGAATTAAGAGAATCAAGCATTTGATTAAGTTCAATTCCTAAAATGGTATAATCTTTTAAAATTTGACGAGTAGGGGTATAGTTTTGCTCTCGTGCAAACTCTTGTAGTCGAGTTGCTTGTAAGGCGTGTAAATGGTTTTGTATCGCTTGGATAGAGGGTTCAAAATTGGGAAAAGCTGGCGGTAAAGTTCCCGTTAAAATAGCATCAACTAATCGCTTAAAAAATTGATTCACTTGTTCAACAAAAGTCGCTAATTCAGGATGGGGTTCAGTCCCTGTAAAATGTTCTAATTGTGCCAATAAAATACTAACAGACCGACTAAATCGATGCAAATAAATTAATAAGGTCATTTTCGGTTCGATTTCCGCAGTGGAGGTATTGGGATCACTACTTAACTGCTGTAATGCCGCTTGAGCATTAAAATAAGCTAAACGGGTTTTTTGCCGTTGTTTTGTTATTCGGTTTAAATCATCGGATGCAGTTCCTAAATAAACCGATAAAACCGTATTAAAATAATCATTGGAGGCTGTAATTGCCTTAATTAATTTAGCCGATAGCTGTTCTTTTTCCTGAGATCGAAACAACACAAACGCACCGACAAATGCTAACGCAGCACCGATACAAGTCCAGAGAAAACGAACCATTGCCACTTGCCAATTTCCCCCCTCTCGACTCATTTCTAATCCAATGGCAAAAATAGAAATAAAAAATACAGCTAAACCATAATGAAAGGGAACTAAAGAAAATCCCAATATAATAGAAGCTAAATTAAGACTTTCTAAAATCAAGGAATTAGGAATACTCATCCAAAGAATAGGGGTAATGATTGACCCTAAAATTGTTCCGAACATTCGATGGAAAAACCGTTGAAACGTTCCACCAAAATTAGGTTGTAGGACAACTAAAATTGTGATTGTTAACCAGTTTCCCTGGGGAAGTTCAGCTACACTATAAATAGCAACCCCCATAGTTGTCATAATTCCTAACCGTAACCCATGACGAAAAAAGCTAGAATCTAAGGTAAAGTTATCTCGCAAGGGATCTAACCCCGATATTAGTTTAAATTGGGATAAAGTTTCGGTTTCTGCGGATAATATTTTATCTTTTTGGGGGTGATTAATCGATTGATTCTTTCTGATTTGAGTGATAGTTTTTGCTGTACAATCTAATTGACGAATAATCGTTTCTAAGGTTGAAACAATGGTTTCTATAATCACTAAAGCCGGATAATCTTCAACTTGATTGCCAATGGTTTGTTGTTGTAGTTGTTTTTGTTGAGCGATCGCTATTGCAATGCGTTTTAAATTATAACTATCAATATAAACCGATTGATTCCATAAAAGTTTAATTAAATTTTGACAAAATAAAGCTATTTTTGCTAAAGCATCATCAACTAAAAGACCAACGGTGATAAATTGGGGATCATGTTGATGAAGTTGGGCTAATTCTGTTAAGGTGACAATGGATGTAATTAAATGATCAGCATCTTGAACTAAAATAATAACGGCTTCCCCAAACGGCGTATTTCCTAACCTTAATTTACGGTTTAATGTCCAAGCTTGACGAGCATTTTCTAAGGTTTCTCGAAGTTGATTCACCCGTTTTAATTCTTCTATTGAAGAACAATTTTTACCCTGATTAATATAGTCTGCAATAGCTTGATAACATTGACTAATCGATTTTTTTAAGGGAAGATAGGGATTTAACGGCCAAATTCCTAAACATAAGATCATTGTCCATCCTCCCGCTATCAGACAAATCATCGCTCTTTCACTCGCAATTTCCCAACCTCCAGCAGGTAAATATAAGGTTACTAAAGTAAATAAGCCAATCACAATTCCCGACAACACCCCAGGATGTCCAAATATAGCAATATATCCGGCAAAAAATAAGCTGAAAAATGTTAATATTAGTTTAAACAATAAAATATTAGAAACTAAGGTTGCTAACGTAACTAATCCCGTAGAAATTATAATCGTAAATAGTAAAGAAATTGCCCGTGTTGAATAAAATCCCCCCGCATCACTCAGAAGAAAAAATAAACTATCAATTCCGACCGCAAAACCGACATCAGGATGACCTGTTAATTGTCCAACGGCGAGAGAAACTGATAATGCAATAGTTAATCTTAATCCCCTTGCCAATTTAAGATTACCGCTAGGTTTGAGCAGAAAACGAAATTGTTTATCAGCCAGAATTCCAGTCATAAAAAGTTAGGATAAAAATTGACTCATTAACGTACATTCCCAAACTAATCGCGGTTGAACATAATTTAATAAATATTTTCGAGTTTTTTCTAACTGTTTTAAAAACCGCTCATCAATGATTCCCTTTTTTTGTTGGTTTTGCCAATCACAATGTTGTAAATAATCCACTAACCACAATTGTCCTTCACTATCCAAGGTTTGACTAATTTCTTTAGCTAACTCTAAAGCGACTCTTAAATTAGCCGGAGGTTTTTTAACTTTATTTAAAAATTCTACTGGAATAGTTTGTAATTGTTGCCAATGGGAAATGGCTTGTCCGGGACTTCCTTGCGCCATTGCTAAAATTTCAGGATGGGATAAAATATCCGTTAAATTTTGTTGTTTTAAAACCTGCTTCATACCTTCATCCGTTAACCGATAAAACGGAATTTTTGCACACCGAGATACTAATGTTGGTAATAACGAATCAATTCCCGGTGCTATTAAAATAATCGTTGCTTTTCCCGGTTCTTCTAACGTTTTTAATAATCCATTGGCGGCGGATTCTGCCATAGATTCTGCGTGTTCAACTACTACTATTAATCGAGACGCTTCTAAGGGAGGACGACTTAAAAATTGACTAATTTCTCGAATTTGTTCAATCCGAATTTGAGGCGGTGCTTTGCGTTTCACTCCTGCTTCGGCAGCTTCTTTTGCAGACAAACGTTTTCCCTGATGTAAATAAGTGGGTTCTACCCAAAGAATATCCGGGTGATTTCTTTGTTGAATTCGAGAACGAATTTGTTTTTCATCAACTTTTTTATCGAGATTTTGACACAATAAAAATTCAATAAAACAGTTCGCTGCTAACGTCCGACCAATCCCATCCACCCCGGCAAATAAATAAGCCGGAGCAATACGATTTTGGGCTACTACTTGTGTTAACAACTCAATAGCAGGTTGTTGTTCAATTAACCGATCGAAAAAAGCATTCATTTGGTATTAATTAAAGCCTGAATCCCCATTCTATTAATTTTTGACTTAAAACCCATTGAATTTTTTCAGTCACTTCATCAACCTTTAACGTTCCATCAATCGTTACAATTCGCTCTGGATAAGATTCAGCTAATCGTTGAAACCCTTGTTTTACACGCTGATGAAATTCCAGATTGGCTTGTTCCATGCGATCCATTTTACCTCGGTTGCGAGTTCTGGCAAGTCCCAGTTCCACATCCACATCTAACCATACCGTTAAATCACTTTCTAAACCCTGGGTCGCAATGTGATTCAATTGTTCAATTAAACTCAAATCTAACCCTCGACCATAGCCTTGATAAGCAATAGTTGAGTCTGTGTAGCGATCGCATAAAATAATCGTTCCCTGGTATAATAACGGTTTAAGAAACCCCTCAACGTGTTGAGCGCGATCGGCAGCATACATTAACAATTCTGCCCGATCCTGAATGGGTTCTTTCCCCTGATACTCTAATAATAAACGTCTTAACTCCTGGCCTAAGACAGTTCCCCCCGGTTCGCGGGTCATGACCACAGGTGTATCGGTCACAGTTTGTAACCAAAGTTGAATCCTTTGCATCTGAGTCGTTTTTCCGCCGCCTTCAACCCCTTCAAACACAATTAATTTTCCCCCCATCGGCTGACAGTCTCCCCTGAAATCAATAATCATCGTCCGATATTTCAAACCTTCTCTAAATATGATAAGGTCTGGAATAGACCATGATCGTTGAAATGGTTTAATCACTGAGGTTAAGTTTACCCTCAATTTTTTAGACTCAAAATTGCCTCTCGCACCTCTGGAGTTCTCTATGGCCCGCTACACTGGATTTTTTATTGTTAATGTCGGGATTGAAGATCTACGACCGATGATGATTGATATCCTAGAATCTTGTCATCTGGAGATCACCTATCAAACCCCAAGCTCAATTATTGCACGGGAAGCTCTAGGGAAAGTCACCGTGCAAGAATTAGTTATTGCTGAAGTGGTATTTGATACCGCAACTTCTACGGTGAATGAAACCAAAATGACCGTTTATGTTAAAAATGAAGCCTTAGCATTACAAAGTACCAATCATTGTCGCGGAATCTTTGAACAAGTGAGTCAATTAATTATTGATAACCGTCAGTGGGTTTTGTTAGAAAGTATTGCGTTATAAGAAAAAGAGACGCGCCTTCGCACGTCTCTAAACTTTACTGAACTTTAAGCAAATACTTTCCTTTTCCTTTGCTATCATAAGCATTAACAATCACGCGATAGGTTCCTGTTTTCGGTAACGTGACGGTAATTTGAGAATTGGAATTATTTTGATTAATATCATCATGTTCTTGCAGTAATTGATTGTCTGGGGTATACACCGCCAGATAAGTATCAAACTCAGAACTTTCTAAAGAAATCGTAATTTGTTGACCTTGTTGTCCGTCAAAAGTGTATTCATCATACAAACTTTTATCAGAAGGTAAAACCTTATCTCCCTCTTGCAATTCCCCCTGCTGATCTAACAACATAGTATTAGGAGTCGATGTCGGGGGTGTTTCAGTGGGAGACGGTTGAGGAGTTGGGGTTGGGGTTGGGG
>NZ_JADEWU010000014.1:0-93201 GCF_015207485.1 Planktothrix mougeotii LEGE 06226 | reverse complement strand
GACGGGGAGCAGGGGGAGAAATTTCTATTGCAAGAGTGCCTATTGCAATAGTAGCCATTCGTAATTCGTAATTCGTAATTCGTAATTCCCCATTGCCTGTTCCTTGTTCCTCGTGACTTCCTGCGGTGTGATCCCCGAAAGTGCTAATATCAGCAATCAGCTTGTGCGATCAATACCGATGGATATAGAAGAGTTAGCAGCACCGTTAGAAACCTTTGGACGACAAAGCCAATTTCAACAAATCACTCAGTCGTTAGCTGGTGAACGTGATTTGTTAATTGCAGGGGTTCCAGGTAGTGGACGCCGAACCCTGGTTCGACGGGCGGCGGTGGAGGTGGGGGCGAAAATTATAGAAGTGGACTGTATTCGGGCTACCGATGGCCATCGGTTAACCCAACTGTTATGCGAGGGGATTTCCCAGGCGGTTAAAAGTCCAACAGCAACTCAGTTTTTGCAACAGTGGACAGCAACAGAAGCCAATCAATTTTTGGTATGGCAGGGAAATACGGCCAAAAGTTTGCGGTTAATTGCTCAACCGGAAGAGGTTTGGCAAGCGTATCAACTCTTAATTCATTTGCCTCAACAGTTAGCAGAATTTGTGCAGCGACAAGTGGTGTTAATTTTGCATAGTTTTCCTCATATTCGGTCTTGGGATAGACAGGGAGATTGGGAAAAATTATTGCGTCAAGAAATTCAACAGCAAAGTTCTGTTAGTTATGTTTTAGTGGCAACGTTAGCAGAAACGACAAATCAAGAGGAGTTCCATAAAAATTTAGATATTGTACAATTAACCCCCTTATCAGATGATGTAGTTGCGGCTTGGGCGCATGGAGTTTTGCATCGAGAAAATTTAACCTTTGATCCGCGATCGCACGCCTTAAAACGCTTTTTAGAAGCCGTTCAAGGACATATTGGAGATGCCTCAGCTTTAGTGCGAAGGTTGTGTAAAGTCAAAACAACGAATGGGTTAATTGGAGATAAAGAAATTGAAGAAACCTTACAGGAATTATTAGCGGATTTTTCAACGGTATTTGAATCGTTGTTAGTGTTACTTCCCTCTTCCCAAGCGCAATTATTAGAGTCTTTAGCTTTAGATCCAACGGATAAACCCCAAAGTCGAGAATATATTACCAAACATCATTTATCCAGAGGTGGAAGTTTACAAGGTGCGATCGCAGGTTTACAACATAAAGGCTTGATTTATGGTTCAGAATTAGGTTATAAATTAGCGTTACCATTATTTGGATTATGGATCAAACAACGGTTAAGTTAACTCAAAATTTTAAATTAAGCTGAATTTAATCTCTTAGCACGATAGAATATCGCCTGCTATAAAGTCAATCAATCGTTTATAAAAAATATGAAAAAAACGGGTTTATTTCTATTATTATTTGTATTAACAGGCTGTGAAGTTCTATCTGAACATTGGAAACAACTTTCCACCACCCTGAATATTGTAAACTCGAATTCATCGGGAAAAATAGAACAATGTTCTGAACAACCTCAAACTGATCTTGATCCCAAAAATATTAAATTAATTACATTAACGGCTGTTAATACAAAAGAATCCGGTCAAATTCGCCAAGGAAATTATTTAGCCTATCAATTTCCCGCCAAAGCAGGTCAACAGTTAAATTATCGCACGGAAGATAATTTATGTATTTGGGTGTATGCGCCAGATCGACAACAAATTAAAACCAAAGATTTACCTCAAACGGGTCAATATACCCTGGTTTTAACGGCCTTAAAAGGAGCAACAACCTTTGATCTTAAAATGAACTTAAGTTCTCGTGGAGTAACGGGAACCCAACCCTTACAACCTTTACCTCCTTTTGCAAATGCTTCTACTACTTCCACTTCTTCCCCTACGCCAACTCCCTCTATTTCTCCTCAAGCCAATACTTCCCCAGAACGGGTAACATTTGACCCTGGAACAACGGGAACAACCCTGACAGGGGCAATTAAACCCGCAGAAAAACGACAATATAAATTAGAATGTGCAGCCGGACAAAAAATGTCTTTGGACGTTCAACAAGGAACCGTCGATATTAATATTTTAGATCCGAATAGTCAAATTATTGGTACGATTAAAGATAGCAAAAATTGGCAAGGAGAATTACCGAAAAGTGGTGATTATGTGATTGAAGTTTCTGCTTCAAAAGCAGCAGATTTTAAACTCAATGTTGATGTTTCTCCTTTATAGTTGAGTTTTTGACTCGAATTTGACCACTCATTAATCTCAAAAAATGGATACACATCCAGGTGTAAGGGCGAGAAAACCTCGCCCCTACGATAAAACTGTGCGATCGCCTCTTGATAATTTCCTAATCAAAAAGCGATCGCACTCTAAGTTCCCCAATAAACTCTAAATTCTCAAACAATCAACTTAGAATTGTTTCCGTTCCCGTCCTTTAGCATCAGCCGTTAACAGGGCCGCCAGAACACTTTCAGGGTTAATTTCACAAGGTTCATTATAAATGGTTTCACCTGTACCACAAGCGCGTTCTGCGGCTAATAATAAGCGTTCACGACTGACTCCTTCCAACCCAATATCGGCTAATGTCGTCGGGAGTCCGATAGATTCACAGAAACCAAACACCCGATCAATAACTTCGCTAGGGCGATTGGTTAAAATTAACATTGCTAGAACGCCAAAAGCGACTTTTTCACCATGCCAGAATTTTTGGGTTTCTTCTAATACCGTAAACCCATTATGAATGGCATGGGCCGCTGCTAATCCACCACTTTCAAACCCTAACCCACTGAGTAGGGTATTGGCTTCAATAATTCGTTCTAAGGCGGGAGTTACCACCTGTTGTTCACAGGCGATTTTCCCATAAACGCCATATTCCAGCAAGGTTTCATAGCACAAATGAGCCAAACTAAAGGCAGTCATTGGCCCCATGCGTCCGGTCATATTTTTAGCGCGTTTAATCTGACAATCTTCGGCTTCAAACCAGGTGGCTAAAGCATCTCCCATTCCAGCAACCAGGAAGCGAACGGGAGCTTGAGCAATTAGATTAGTATCGACTAAAACCAGATCGGGGTTACGCGGTAAGACGAGATAACGTTCCCAGACCCCTTCCGGGGTATAAATCACTGATAGGGCACTACAGGGAGCATCGGTAGAAGCAATAGTAGGAATAATTGCAACCGGAACTTTGAGGTTATAGGCGGTCGCTTTAGCGGTGTCGATGGTTTTTCCGCCTCCAATTCCTACAATTAAATCGACCTTCTGAGCGGCGCCTAAATTAACCAAGCGTTCAATTTCGGGATCACAACATTCACCGCCAAAGCGTTCGAGATAAATCTCTATTTTTCCTTGGGTAAATTCCTCAACCAGGGGTTGCAATTTAGGAAACATGACTGGCCCCATAATTACGAGGGCTTTTTGACCTAAATGGCTTAATTCTTCACCCAAAAACCGAATGGCATGATTTCCTTGAACATATCGGGCCGGGAAAATCGCTGTCGTAATCACAAGTTCCTCCTTGTTCAGCATGAACATCAGACTTCTTTCCAGAAGTCAGGAACAATCAAGCAAGAATAACCAAACACACAGGCACAGAAATCTATTCAGGAAGATTCACTAACCCTTTCCTGACTTATTTCTGTCCTATATCGTTTTTTAAGCCGTCTATTGATCCTGAAACGCTTGAACCGAGAACCAAGACCCGAAAATTTTATGATTAAACCGAAAAGCCAATCTTTCGCTATTTTACTGGCTGAAATATCTTTTGATAAATTAATCTTGATTCCTAGGCTATATTATAAACGATTTTTTGGAAATTGTCAATGATTTGTTCATCATCCCTCTTTTATGGCTTAGGGGAATTTGAACGAAGTTACGGCCTTTGGGCTTAGGTCAAATGAGTGAAACAATTAATGTAATCCTCAACATTAAAACCAACTTTAGCTAATTGTAACCTAATTTCCTTTTAAACTAACTCCATTTCGGCGAATATCTCCTGCACCAAATAATTGTCCATCCGATGTTTTAACTAAAGTATTCACTCCGCCAAAAAACATATTTTTTTCCGGCCATAATCTAATCACATCTTGGGGAGATAAATCCAAAGTATTAACAGATTCAGGATCAAACCCGGGTTCAATATCAAAGCGATGATTTTCCCAATGGACACGGGGACTATTAACGGCATCTTCAACGGACATTTTAAAATCTATTAAATTTAATAAAACTTGTAAAATTGCAGTTCTAATTCGATTTGAACCGCCCGAACCTAGAACAATTTCCGGTTTATGATCAGAATTTAAGACTAAGGTAGGAGACATCATCGAAGAAATTCTAACATTTTCCGGCCATTGATGAAACCCTTGGGGATTTAAGTCTTCTTCCCCTAACATATTATTGACCATAATTCCCGTTCCAGGGATAATATATCCTGAACCTTCTCCATTAGATGTTGTTACAGTAGCTGCATTTCCTTCTTGATCCAAAACACTAATATGGGTGGTACTTCCCCATTTATTCACCGCATCAATAAACGGTTGTTGATAGCTAGAAAAACTAGAGACAAAATTTTCAGCAATATTGTCTTGATGTAGGTAATCATCTAACCTTTCTTTCCGAGCAATATTCGTGAACTGCATTACTGTTTTTAATAGATGTAAATGTTGGGAACTGCCAAACTGAAGGTTTGTTAAATCCAGAGACGATAAAAGTTGTAAAGCAAAAGCAATTAATGTTCCCCCAGAACTGGGAGGAGGATTTGTTAATATAGTTTTTCCGCGATAGTCAATTTTTAAAGGCTTTCGTTCAATGACGGTATAGTTTTTGAGATCCTCTAAGGTTAAATGTCCCCCTTTTTCTTGACAATCTTGAACTAACATTTGAGCAATTTCACCTTCATAAAATTCTCGCCTTTCTCCAGAAACTAAAGCTTCTAAAGTCTGAGCAAAGTTAGTCATGATTAAGCGATCGCCTAACTTTAAAATATCACCATTAGGAGCATAAATTTCTTGCCCTTCTGTCGTTGTTAACAAAATCGGTTGCAATAAATTAGAAAACGTATAAGCTTGAAAAGAGTTAACTCCAACCCCTTGTTTCGCTAAAATAATTGCAGGTTCAGCTACAACAGAAAGGGGTAAACGTCCTAAAGTTTCTTGAACCCGCATCACCCCCGCCCAAACTCCAGGAACCGCCATAGACCCTAAACCAATATGAAAGTCTTGAATTGTTGTGCCAAAATTAACACCCACCGGATAAAAATCTAGGTTTGATATCGGGCGTTTATCGTGGGGAGTTTGGGTAAAAAAATCAAATAAAATGTTTTGATTGGTGTTAGTATGGGCTAATAAAAATCCTCCGCCCGCAAGGGACGTTAAACCCGGTTCCGTCACACAAGCTGCTAACATACAGGCCAATGCTACATCAAAAGCATTTCCGCCCGCGCCAAATATTGCCAAACCTGCTTTAACGGTTTCTGGATGTCCAGCCGCAATCACCCCGTTTGTTTTCTTCATTTTTCAAGTTCTGAGTTGAGCCCATTTCTCAACATTTCAGGATACAATGAATTGATAACCTAAAAAATATTAGGTCATCCCATTGCAGTGTTTGGGTATCAAGTTTTTGTTTGTGATTGGTGTTCCAATTCTTCGCTAAAGCATTTTTAAGTTTTGGATGAGGAACTTCTTAGGCATAAAATAATTCAAGACAACTAAGCACTTTCACGGTTCCCTTTGGTATCAGAAGATCTCGATATGATGGATTTCTTGCGTTCCTTGCGATTTATGCGTCCGCACCGATTACTCGCTCAGAGCCTAATGCTGGGGCTGTTCTCCAGTGGTGCTATTGTCTGGGGGATTGTCCCCGATTTATCAAGCTCAACGGCTTCTCGGTTCAATACCGTTGTTCAGGCGCAACAATCCCCAGAATTTAGCGAAACAGAAATTCGCAACTATGCTCGTGCTGTTTTAGGGATTGAACCCAGACGTCAAACCGCTTATAACGAAATTCAAGGGATTGTTGGAGCCGGAAAATCTATCCCCCCTGTCGTTTGTAATGAAACTCAAACCATTAATCGGCTGGATAAAGCAGTTCGAGATATTGCGGTGAATTACTGTACTCAAGCTAAGTCGATTATCGAAACCAACGAGTTAACCATTGGTCGGTTTAACGAAATTACCCAACGTCAGCAAGCTGACCCGGCTTTGCAAAAACGCATTCAGTCGGAACTCCAGAACCTACAAAACTCTTCTGGAACTTAAGGAAAGTAGACCTCACTCCGAGATCAGTTTCATGTTCTGTCACCAGCAGAACCCTTTGAGTTGATATATTCTGAACTACTTATGAAAACTACATTTCCCATTCGTCAATTTCTATCCAAATCTTTAACCGTTGCTGTTCTATCCGCTTGTGGTGGTTTCCTGGGATGGAGTCAAACCTCGTCCCAACCTATTCCCCATCTCAGTTGGGGTTCTGTGGCTCAAGCGCAAGAAAGTTTTAACTATAGTGAAGAAACCATTAAAAATTATGCCCGCGCCGCTTTAGCTTTAGAATCTCGACGTCATGAAGTAGCGAATGAAATCAAAAAAATTGTTGGGGATGTTCCCCGGATTATTTGTGATCAACCCACCAGTTTTACAGCGTTACCCGGAAATGCACCCAAACTGGCGGTGAGCTACTGTGACCAAGCTAAACAGATTATTGAGTCTAAGGGCTTAACGGTTTCTCTGTTCAATGAGATGACCCGTCAACAACAAAATAACCCTTCCTTTAGACAACGGATTCAAGCTGAAATTTTACAGTTATTACAATCGGGTGGAAAATAATGTTTAACAGGCAAGATGCCTGTTCCACTTAAACTGGAAATCTTAACCAACGATTGAGAGTATTAATCGAGCGATCGCACAATGAAGGCTGAGGAATCCCTTGATTTTGGCTCTCCCATTGGTCAATTAATTTCCGTCCCAAGGGCGTTAGGCGAAAACTATCTGTAATTCCCTGACCATCAACTTCTCGACGCAGAACCCCCACTTGTATCAGCCAAAGTAACGCATTTTCGGCTGTCCCTTCCGTTAAGGCTGTGGAAGTATAGGCAGAATCAACCCCAGACTGTCCTGCAATTCCATTCAGACCGACACTGCTCAACCCCATGGTTGTAAACAGTTGCAGTTGAAACGGAGAACACCGGATCGCTCGTTCAGCCCGTTTGAGAGTGGGTTCAGAATATTGGATTGAAGACTTCCCCGGAGAGTCCAAAACAGTCATAACGCTTGAATGGGATAACTTTGTTTTTGTACTGTATCCCATCATAGAGGTTAACGCTGAAAGAATTGATAGCGATATAATACCGTTTCACCGTGATCGGGAATCCAAGCCACCCATTCATCCTCACCGAGTTGACACAGGAGCAAGGCTTCATCGTGGCTGTAGGGATTGGGTTGTTGCCAAAGTTTTACCCAGGTTGAGGGTTCAAATTCTGGCGGACAGGGATACCCCACAATCGGTTGCCATTGGGGTTGAATTTCTGTATCCGCTTGTTTGAGATTAAGTTTCATCGTTCCTTGTCCCTCATCAACCGTTGGTATTGATAACTCAAATTATTTCTGTATCCAGAGTTACATAATTTCAATTTTAATAACAGAAACTGTTGCAGAACTTAACGTTTGAATACTGCGTTAGGAATAAATTCTTATTCTATTTCCGTTGAATTCGGTTGAACTTGGACTAAATCATAAAGTTAATTTTTTTAGACAGATGAATTAAATGCAACTCACAACGAGAAGCTCATTCAGCTTATTCCAAAAGAAACGGACATTCCCTTTTTTAATTTTAATTAAATCAACCTTAACTAGCACAAGTTTCTTAAGGGTTAAATGCTACAATAACTGTTGACTCTAAACACCCACTGTTAGCATAAAAATAAAAAACCTATATGGGGTAGAAAAAATAAAATGATTATTAGTGCCAGCAGACGTACAGATATTCCAGCATTTTACCATAAATGGTTTATGAATCGCATTCAAGCAGGTTACTGCGTCGTGCCAAATCCATTTAATCGTAATCAACTCTACCGGATTGATTTGACGCCAAAAGATGTGGAAGTAATTGTTTTTTGGACGCGCAACCCGCAGCCTTTATTATCATCATTATCTGAGTTAGATCAACGAGGATATAAATATTATTTTCAGTTCACATTGATGAATAATCCAACTTTTATAGAAACTAATAAACTGCCTTTATCTAAAGCTATTAAAGTATTTCAAGAATTAGCTAAATTGATGGGTTATGAAAAAGTTATTTGGCGATACGATCCGATTGTTTTTAGCCCCTATACTGATATAGATTTTCATCTTCAGCAATATCAGCATATTGCTCGTCAATTATCGGGTTATACTAGCCGATGTGTGATTAGTTTTATGGATCGGTATGCCAAAAATAATCCTCGTCTCAAAAAGATTGAAAAAGAACAAAATATTAAAATTTCTAGCTTTGAAGATATCCCAGAAGTTTTTAGCGTTTTTTTGCCATCAATAGCAAATATTGCCCATCAATATAATATGCAGCTTTTTAGCTGTGCTGAATCTTGGGATTTGGACTCTTATGGTATTAAACATGGTAAGTGCATAGACGATGATTATATTAATCAAGTTTTTCAAATAGAAGTCAATCATAAAAAAGATTCTAGTCAACGAGAAGCTTGTGGTTGTGTCAAAAGCAAAGATATCGGAATGTATGATAGTTGCTTATTTGGGTGTCAGTATTGCTATGCAACTACCAGTTTTGATAAAGCCAGGGAAAATCACCGACAACATAATCCTGATTCACCTTCTTTGATTGGATGGTATGATATTGAACCTAAATTTCAGCCAAAACAGCTAGAAATTACTAATCTTTTCGGTTAGTTTTACGAATACTTATAAAAATGCAATTGATATTTCTTCGAGGTATTAATTCACGGGTTCCAATTAAGAGATTTTGTTTAATAACTTCTGGAAGATTAGGGCAAGCTTGAATTTTTATGTCTTCAATTCGAGGACAATAAATTTCAAAATCATGTCGATTACTTACTTGCTTTTCTAATTGATCGATTATACTAGCATTTTGTCGATAATTTAAGTCAATAATAATTATTACACTACCTAAAGGTACTTCATTAAGCAAGAAATTGAGATTTGCTTGAACTGTAGATACATTATAAATTTCATTCAGACAATTTTGAAAAATGAAGATTTTGCTTTTAAAAATTGTTTTTTTGATTGAGTGAAGAGAATTAGACTCACATAAATCTAGGTAATTACTGTTTAGTTTTAAATCTCCTGACCAGTATTCCGGTATAATGAATTTTTCGGTAATGTTTCTGCTTAAAGTCCATTCGTCAGAAGCAATATCATATACATTAACAGTTAAATTTTTAATATTTTGATAGTGTTCTGATAAAAACTTACTTAAACCTACTATTTCTGGACATGGGCCTGCACCAAACAAGCATACTTCTAGCATTTCATTAGTTAAGTTTTGAAATAAATTTTGACCCTGTATCATTTCTAATATTTGAAAATTCATGTAAGCATAATGGGGATAATAACGCATTAAATAAACGGCTTGAATTGACGGTTCAGAATAATTTACTTTAACTAGATTCGATCTATAAGAATGCCACAATTTTTCTGCGGGTTTTTGTAATAACTGTAAGTAGTTTTCAAATGTTCCGTGATTGTTTTTGTTATAAAAATCTAGCGAATTTTCTAATCCCTCTAAAATACAATTGTATAATGTATTTTTTGTCTTTTTGATTGGTCTTTCTAGCTCAGTTTTAAAAATAATTTTCTGTGGATTTTTTCTCTCTTGATTTTGAAGGTTATCAATTACATTTTGCAGATTTTCTCGCTGGGTGGTTAGAGATTTAATCTCTTCTTTAAGGGTATTAACCTCTCCAATAATTAAATTATATTCTAATTCAATAGTTAGTTTTAATTGAGTTTTTATATCAATTACTTTTACCAGTTTTATCTTTTGATTTTTCAGGTTTAAAATCTGATTTTCAAGGCTTTTTAAGGTTTCCGTTTGGCTGTTGAACTTTTTAAGTTCTCCTTCAGATTTTTTGCTTAAAACAAACGCACTACTCAGGGTACTAATTGTTGCTATACCACCTATGGCAGCACTTTTAATAATATCTTTCTCTACTACTATACCTAAACCAAAAGCAATACTAAAACTTAATGTTCCTAATAAAAATAAATTTTTCATAACTTGATTCTCCGTCATTTTACAATGAATTTATTTTTCTATCTTACCACTACTCCAAAGATTTTACCCAACCCTCGTGGAACTCAAAATCTATGTAAGAAACCGGGTTTCTGGGACAATTTTTGCAGCTTACCCAAGATTCAATTAAGAAACCCGATTTCTGAACCCAGAGACTATTGATGCGTTTCCATGTATGATCGCAGTAAGCTATTAATCTGGCTTTGATAACCTTGACCTTGAGATTTAAACCACTCTAAAACATCATTGTCAATGGGTAAAGTCACTTCAGTTTTAGTCTGAGAATTAGGCAAACCTCGCCGAATCACTGCCTTGGCAAACATTTCCTGCGTAATTTCTGGACAATCAGAAAAATCAATTTCTTCATCAGTCATCGCATCTAGGGGTTCCCAGTCAGTTTGAGAGTTGCTCAAAGTAAATTTGTTGTTCATATTTTGTTGCCTTTCTATAGGATTTATGAATCAGCCCTGAAGGGCTGACTACGGGTTGTGTATCAATATTCAATAATTAACCATCCTAATTCTGTCCCCTATTCAGAACAATACAGTAAATTTCCTAAAATTTTTGTTGGATTTTGTTGGAGTGACAAAATTTCAATTGACCAATCTGGATAAATTGTAAGCTCTTGATAATTTTCTCCTCTTCTACAGATTGACCGAAATGTCTTAAAATAACTGAAGACAGTCAACATCAAGTTCAGTCTAATTGAGGAGGACGAAATACAATGCCTTTAGCAGTTGGCGCAGACGCCCCTAGCTTTACCGTCAAAGACACGAATGGAAATACCGTTTCTCTGTCTGACTTTGCAGGCAAAACCGTTGTCATGTATTTCTATCCTAAAGATGATACCCCCGGTTGCACCAAACAAGCTTGTAGTTTCCGCGATAACTATACAACTTATCAAGGAAAAGATATTGTTGTGTTAGGGGTCAGCATGGATGATGAAGCCTCCCATCAAAAGTTTACTGACAAATATAGTTTACCCTTCCCTTTATTAGCCGATACGGACAAAGCAATTACCACAGCCTATGACGTAGATGGCGGTGGTTATGCAAAACGGGTAACTTATGTCATTGATGGCAGTGGTAAAATTATCCACGTTGATGCAGCCGTCAATACTGCAAACCACGCTCAAGATATTTTAGCAGTTCTGGGCGCTTAATTGTCATCAAAATTATCCGTATTTTTGAGCGTGCCGCCCGTAGAATTTTCTGGGGCGGTTTTTTACTGATTTTAACCCTTTATTCATTTCTATTAACA
Source organism: Planktothrix mougeotii LEGE 06226 (assembly GCF_015207485.1). NCBI lineage: Bacteria > Bacillati > Cyanobacteriota > Cyanophyceae > Oscillatoriales > Microcoleaceae > Planktothrix > Planktothrix mougeotii. The sequence goes on along the minus strand of NZ_JADEWU010000014.1, from coordinate 81,710 downwards.
GCGAGTTGTAAACATGGTAACGTATCTCGGCCCAAAAGACATTCTGATTGATCAACCTGTTGTTTTAGTCGGCACTTATGACCCTCAACAATGCCAAACAATTTCTGTAATGGCAGAAGATAAATATCCTCTGACCGTCGATTTTAATCCCCAAGCGGGGATTTGGTCAGTGTGTTTAGAAAATGGATTTAATACCGCCGGAAAACGCTGGTTAAGACTACAAGGAAAAGATGGGCAAAATAATATAATTGGGGATCAAGTAATTGATTGTATGGTCAATCAAGAAGGGATTAATACCCGATTTAATTATACCCTTATTCCTCAACAAGAAACTGTCTTAAAAGTTAAACCTGTTGATTCTTCGCAATTAACAGAACAACAAAAACAATCCCTAAAATTAGGGGAAAGTTTAGTTGTAGATACAATAGAATTGGTCAATGATCATCTCAAACTCGAACTCAATAACCCCTTACCCAATTTAGGTAAAATTGTTTATGTTTATCAACCCCATGTTGTTGTAGCAAAAGGGTCAAAATTATTATGGTTTAATCAAAATCAACTCCCGGAACATATACCCGGAAGTCAACTGTTGTGGGTGACACAAACAACGCCTCTCAAACTGAAACCCGATGATATGTCTCAGTTAGCAGCGAATCAATCGATTGAAATGCCTCAAGGGAGCACCTATACGGTGTTAGGATATGCCTGTATTGCCGATCATTTTCGGGTGACTCTCAATCAAGAATTTCCCGGTTTTGGTAAATCAGGATATGTCTATCGCTATCATGCTCAACTATTAGAAAAAGGTCAAGAAATCTCCTTTGATAATAATGCGATAACCTGCACAATTGTTAATACAACCCCGTTAAAAAAACGCCCCGTTGATTCTGCTTACCTAAATGCCTCCGATAAAATTACCCTCCCGGCGGGAATGGTTTATGGGGTACAAAGTTATACCTCAGAAGACGGTCATATTAAAGTCGCTTTTACCGAGAATTTTCCTAATTTTGGCAATACGGGATATTTGTATCCTGATTTTATCTTCCTGAGTCGTGGAAGTGTTTCTTTAACCTCCAATAAAACCTTAACCTATCAAGGGCCAACGGAAGTTTTAGTCAATACTCCTGTGGTTTTAAACGGAACATTTGATCCCAAAACTACTGCTAAAATTACTTTATTTGCTGAAGATCGCTATGGCTTTGAGGTGAGTTTAGATTGGCAGGAAAGTACCTGGAATTGTCAATTTAACAAAGGATTTAGTGATGCGGGATATCGGTGGTTACGGTTAAAAGCACTGGACTCTCAAGACAATGTTACCGCCAGTCAAGTGATTAATATTACGGTTAGTGAAAATGCCATGACCGTCGGAGAATCTCTAACCTTAGAAATCCTTGAAGATACGTTATTTAAAATTGTTCCCTTTGATTCAGCTTCCTTAAATCAACAACAAAAAATAGCGGTAAAAGCGGGTCAAACCTTCAAAGTTTTGAAATATGGTTTAGTGGATGGTCATCTGAAAGTTGTTTTAGAAAATACCATTCCGCCAATTGGTAACTTTGGTTATCTGTATACCGATTATGTCAAATTAAAAAAAGGATCAGAAGTATTTCGTTTCGATATTGAGGATGTTCCTGATACCGATGTTAATGCTCAAATGTTGGTATTACAAACAACTAAAATCAAAGCCAAACCCGTTGATTCTTCTTATTTAGATCCTCAACAATTTGAAGAATTATTATTAGGACAAACCTTTACCATTAAAGGGTATGCCTGCATTAAAGGACATTTTCGCGTTACCTTAGCCCAATCGATTCCCGGTTTTGGTACAGTGGGTTATGTGTATTGGCAGCACGTTAAATTGATTCGAGATGGTCAAGAAATCGGTTATGATCCTGATGCCATTACCCTGACAGTTTTAGAAAAAACAATCTTGAAAAAACAGGCGATTGATTCTAGCCAATTAAAAGACTCTGAGCGTACAACTTTACCCTTGGGACGGGTTTATGGGGTAAAAAGTTATGCGTTAGAAAATAACCATATTAAGGTTTCTCTCTTGGAAGAATTGCCGAATTTTGGGAATACGGGTTATATTTTTCCCCAGTATGTGAAATTCAAACGAGGAGGACGAGTTTTTAACCCTTTACCCCCTCAATTAGAGTTAAATGTTCCCTATTTTTCTCAACGAGATAATCCGCGTTTTTATTGGTCTACTTGTAACGTCACTTCGATTGCAATGGTGATGTATTATTACGGTGTGCGACCAAAATACGGACAATTAGAAGATGAATTATTGCAATGGTGCTTTAATTATGCCGGAACTGGTTCTCAAACCGATCATAATGTATTATCGGCTTTAATTCGCGCCTATGGATTTAAAAGCAGTTTTAGCACCACTCGGTATTGGTCAGATTTGAAAAATGAACTCATTAATCGTCGTCCGGTTGTGATTGGTGTAGATACGACTCCATCGGGTCATATTATCACCGTTATTGGCTATAATAATCAGGGATATATTGTTAATGATCCTTGGGGAGATGCCTACACCGGATATTCTAATACGGAGGGTCGTCGGATTATTTATTCCTCTGGTTATATGAATCAAGTTGCAGGGCCAGATGGTTCAATTTGGGCGCATTTTATTGAGCCTTAATTTAATCCCATCTCAACGCAGGGATGGGGGAGTGGAGTGCTGCGTTTAAATGTTTGCTACGCATCCATATCCTGTAGAGACGCGCCATGGCGCGTCTCTACTACGGGGATTCAGAGATCACAGGATTTCATATTACGCACCCAACGAATAATTAGGCTTCTATAACCACTCGCAGATTGCCGCGTTTTTTAAGAACTCGACAAGCCGTGGCATTTTCATCGTTATCTCGTTCAAACTCTAAATCAATTACAGTAGAACCAATTTTTAAGTTATGAACGGCGATATGATTAATGGATTCAGGTAACGAAGGGTCAATAATTCTCAAGTGATTACTCGACGCATTAGGAACTAAATTCATCATCATTTGTAATAGTTGAAAAATACTCCCACTCGCCCAAGCTTGGGGTGAACAAGCAACGGGATATTTAACCGGAGCACTACCTTCAATGCGAGGAAAACCACAGAATAATTCCGGGGGTCGTTGTAAGGGTTGTTGCATGGTCATATCAAATAACCCTTGGGCGACTTCAAAAGCTTGATCAATAAATCCAATAGAGCGCAATCCTAATGCAATTAAACTATTATCATGGGGCCAAACTGAACCCGTATGATATCCCATCGGATTATAAGCCGGAGAAAGACTGCTGAGGGTACGAATTCCCCACCCACTAAACATATCCGGTGCGAGTAATCTTTCTGCTACACTTTTGGCATTTTCTGGGGTTAAAATTCCTAATTGTAAACAGTGACCGGGGTTAGAACTAATACTATCAACGGGTTGTCCGTCTCCATCTAATGCTAAGGCACAAAAATCCAAATCTTTTACCCAAAAATCTCGATTAAACCGCATTTTCAGTTGTCGAGCTTCTTCTTGCCAACGGTCGGCTAAATCAATCCGTTTTCGCATTTTAGCAATTTCCGCCATTCGCACTTTCGCCGCATAAACATAGGCTTGAACTTCACATAAGGCAATAGGGGCAACCGCTAGAGTTCCATCCCGTTTAACAATACAATCTCCTGAATCTTTCCAGCCTTGATTAACTAACCCTCTGGAGGATTTACGGAAATAACAAAGATAGCCATTTTCTTGACATTTAGCATCAATCCAATCCATCGCTGCCCGTGCATTCGGCCATAAATTTTCTAGGGTTTCGGTGTCTTGTGTCCAGGCAAAATATTCGGCATATAACATTAACCAAAGGGGTGTTGCGTCAACAGTTCCATAATAAGGAGTATGGGGAACTTCTTGACACCTTGCCATTTCTCCCATCCGCAATTCATGGAGAATTTTTCCCGGTTCTTCATCTCGCCAATCGTCATAGGTTTGACCTTGATATTGCGCTAATATCGTTAAGGTAGACCGGGCAATTTCCGGGTCAAGAATTAAGGTTTGAGAGGCGGTGATAATGGAATCTCGACCAAATAAACAGGAAAACCAAGGAACTCCAGCCGAGACTCCTTTTTCTTTTCCAAAGGTTTGACGTAATAAATAAATGTCTTGTTCTGCTTGCTGAATAACGCGATTAAATTCTCGATTATTCGAGCGAATTCGGGTAACAGATGTCCACCATTGTTGTTCTTCCATGACTTCTGCGGCTTTGGCTTGAACTAACGTTAAGGGAGCATGAACCGCAGAAGTCGGGCGATTATTGGTTAGCATTTGTAAGCGATAACCAATAATTTGAGTTTCGTGGGAGGCTAAATTTAAGTGCCAAATAGCAGTATTTTCTTTAATGAAATTGGGTTGTAGATGAACAAATAAAATCCGAGATTCCATGAAACTGCCATCAAGTCCTTGATACCCCAAATTAATTTCTTGATGTTCGTTTTCTACTTTCTTGAGCGTGGAGACTTCAAGGTCTTCATTATCTAAGGATTTTGGTTGTTCAATTTGACGTTTAAAAGGTCGTCCTTGTCGGTCGCGATGGAAACCTCGAATTTCAAATAAATCGACAAAATCAGAACCAAAGCTGAGACTGATTTCAAATTCAGCCGGAGAGGTGCTATAATTAGTTATCTTGATTTCTTCAAATAAGCCCCCATTTAAGACAATTTCTCGTTCTACTCCAATGGTTTCGGCGGGAAGTTGCTCGTTAATTTTAGGATTAGCACATAATACCGATAAGGCAAATCCTTTTTGAGCATCGCTACTCAGAAGAATAGGGGATTGTCCGCTAATTTGTAACTCTAATCGAGACAAAAAACGGGTATCATGACAAAATAATCCTAAACTCGCTTGACGGTCATCGGCTAAAAACCGCGTAATATTACCCAAGGTGTCCGTAATTAAAAATAAATCGTCATCTTTGAGGGTTAAGGTGGGTTGAGGTCGCTCATTAACGACACAAGGCCATTCCGATATGGGTAATTCCTCAGCAGGGATAAATACTCTGCCGTCAAATTCGATTTTTTCTGAGATCATGACTAAATTACTGTGACTGTTGCTAGAGAAATGACAATAAATTTCCCTCAAATCCTAGAAATAGGAGATTTTAGGCTGGTGGGATTCAAGAATATGTTTTAATTTGCCTTTTTTCAGTATAAAACCGTTTTTTTGAAATGTATGTAAAATTTTGATAAAGAAAAAATAAAATCTTTTCTGAATGCTATATTTTTTTAAGACAACTGGAAACAGAAGAGCTTTATTGAAGATCTGAAACAGCCTGAATCAAGGTTTAATTCTACCTTAAAAACGCTAACTCCCCAACTCCCTTTGTTGAGAAGGAAGGGGGAGTTCAATCTTTAAGACACTTTGCGAGCGCTCACTGTCCCTGAAATAGCTGCCACTTCCGAACTACTAACAGAACGAGATACAGGTAACAATCGTTCATCCATAATTGATTCTGCTAAAATTCGGCGATATAAATCACTCAAACGAATCGCAACTCCAGACCAACTGAAGTTTTCACTGACGCGAACTGAAGCTTGTTTTCTCAGTTTTTGCGTCCAAACATCATCGGTTAAAATCCGGTTAATCGCATCAGCAAACCCGTTAATATCTTGAGGAGAAACTAATAACCCGGTTTCTTCAGGAATAACCGTAAATTTTAATCCTCCCACATTAGACGCAATCACTGGAGTTCCGCAAGCCATCGCTTCAATTGCAACTAATCCAAAGGGTTCATAATGACTGGGAACAACGCACACATCCGCCGCCGCATAATACAACGGTAAAATATCATGACTTAATTGACCTGGAAAATAGGTTTGTTCTGTTAATCCTAATTCATTGATAATGCTTTCAATGCGTTGCCGTTCTTGACCATCACTTTTATTCGGGTCAGACCCTCCCGCAATGATTAATTTAAAGGGTTCGTTGTAAGTAATATGATATTGATGACAGGCGCGAACTAAGGTTTCAATCCCTTTACGGGGGTCAAAACGTCCGACATATAAAATAATCGGTTCTTGAGCATCTAATCCTAATTTTACCCGTGCTTCTGGTTTAGAAATAACGTGGAAATTCTCTAAATTTGTACCGCAAGGAATCACAGAAATATGACCCTTTTGGGAAACTGTATGACGCAGAACTTCTTCTTCTTGGGGACTGGTAGCAATAACCGTATTGGATTGTTCTAAAATTTGTTGTTCAATAGTTAACCGCGTCTCTGCAATTTTGGGACGGTGAGAAACCGCTTGATATTTGACCTGTCCTAAAGAATGATAGGTATGAATTAACTGAACGTTATGGTGTTTTTTCAGTTGCAGTCCCACCCAAGCGGATAACCAATAATTAGTATGAACTAGGGGATAATTTGTACCTTCTTTGGCTTGAAACTTTTGAAACGCGGTGACAAATTGAGGTAAATATTCAAACAATTCATCGCGGGGAATATATTCTAATGGCCCTGCGGTGAGGCGAATGGTTCGACAATGGGGAGAATGCTGAACAATGGTGGGTTGGTCGGGGTGAATTTTGCGAGTAAACATATCCACCTGCCAACCCAATTTTGCTAAGGCTTCACCGACTTGACGAACGTATACATTTTGACCTCCGGCTTCTTCTCGACCAATATCAACATCGGGGTCGCCATGAACAGAAATTAAAGCAATGGGTTGTCGATTTCGACCTGCTAAACGGGTCGAAATCGCAGTTGATTTTTTATAGGTTCCTGGGGAATTATTAAAAGTAGAGGTTTTCACCGTTTGATTTAAGGGGTTCATAGATAAATCCAGATTGTATGAAAGTTTATTCTACCAGCGATAAGTAAACAATCCTAATATTTTTTTAGGTTGAATGTTTTCGGAATCGCTGAAAAATAAGTGATGAAAATAATAGGCCGTTAACGCTGCACATTCAAGATTAAGCTGCGGTTAAACTCTTGAGTTTTCCGTTTTGGCTGAATCGTTCAGCAATGAGTTTTTGATAAACCGCTTCATAGCCATCAGCCATGCGTTTAGCACTAAAGTTATCAATGACATATTGACGGCATTTTTCTCGATTTATCCGGTCTACTTTTTCTAAAGCTGCCACACATTCATCGACCGTTTCACACAGATATCCTGAAATTCCATCAGCAATCACTTCAGGAGTTGAACCCATTTTCATCGCAATGACGGGGGTTCCCGTTGCCATGGATTCTACCATCACTAACCCAAAAGGTTCTCGCCAAGTAATCGGGAATAAGGTGGCAAAGGCATTCCCCATTAACACACTCTTTTGAGCATGATTGGCTTCCCCTAAAAATTGAATTTGGTTGTCATCAATTTGGGGTTTAACTAAAGTATCAAAGTAGTCTTGGTCAACGGCATCAATTTTTCCTGCCATTTTTAAGGGTAATCCAAATTTTTTAGCAATTTCAATCGCTAAATGGGGGCCTTTCTCTGGGGACATCCTGCCTAAAAAGGCTAAATAAGGGGGATTTTGATAGTCGGGATAAAATTCATAGGTGTTGGTATCAATGCCATTATAAACAGTGGCAACATAGTTTAATTTGAGTCGCGGCTCCCGTTGATCATTGGAAATACTAACATAAGGTTGCTGACGGGCATGGAAAAACATTTTTTCATTGTCGGGAGTGAATATACCATGCAGAGTTGTCACCGTTGGAGTTTTAACTAAATGGGTGAAAGGTAAGGCTGCACAGCCAACATGGGAGTGAATGATATCAAATTCAGAAGCTCGTTCATAAACCTGAGCTAACTGCAACATATCATAAAGTCCGGGTTCTTTAACATTCGGATCTGAGCGTAAAGAACGGGGACAAACGGATTCTAATTCAGCAAGAGTGATCGAGTCTCCTGATGCAAATAAGGTGACTTCATGACCTTGTTTGACTAATTCATCCGTTAACAATCCTACAACTAATTCTGTACCGCCATAAGCTGGGGGAGGAACTCTTTCCCATAACGGGGCAATTTGTGCGATTCTCATGAAAACCTCCTGTTTTTATTTGACATCTTGAGATAAAATAGACACTAGATGATATCTCAAACTTTAATGTTGAGCCAGCCCTACCTATCTGAAGTTGTAATAAGATATTAGTGATTTTGTAAATACTGCCCAGGTAGTGAAAACCGATATAAAATTAGTACGGCATCCTCTACTAAGCGTTAGGTAGACTTTGATAATCTTATTCAGCAGGCTGATTATAGGTCATCTTCTTTTCGAGAGATAAATATCTGCTCTTTTGGGGAATATTCCTATTAATAGATAGGCTTTGGGGCTAAAAATAAATTCTTTAGAAGCGGAAAATTTAAAAAGGGGGATGTATATCGGGGGATAGGTGGATTAAATTTGATACAAAATTATTTCTAATCGGTTAAGATTCAAGGATTATTTTATTTTTAAAATAAAAAATACACAGATGGAAAATCAAAACAATAGCGATCGCCTTTTCTATCAAGAAGCGATCGCTGTTGAGATGGTTGATAAAAAAATAGGGATCAGATGTTAAACACCTCATCCCCATGACCGTATTTTCCGCAACTATATTGTATCAAAAGCTACCTAAAAATTTCTATTCCTGTTCCCTGTTCCCCATTCGTAATTCGTAATTCGTAATTCGTAATTCGTAATTCATAATTCGTAATTCCCTCTTCCCTCTTCCCTGTTTTAAGAGCGTTGTTGCTGATAAAATTGCAATACCTTCTGGGTGTAAGCTGCCGTTTGACCCTGGTTATATTGATTGGGGTCGCCCGTCATCCACCAAGCCGCAGCCCGACGAATGGCAATCGCTTCATTATTCTGGCTTTTGGGATATTCCTCTTTCAATACATCCCCCATCACACAGCCTAACACCTGTTTAGCCTTTGTCTGGTCTGCTTCAAATTGAGCCGGGGTCATTTCCTGACCGATACAAAGTTTTGACCATCGGGGAATATTCTCTGGTTTAATTTGCCAATCGGAATACAATCCATCATTCGCTGTTCCCGTTTGGGGTGCGGCTAAACGTAACGCCTCAACTAACGCCTGTACTTGGGTATTAGAAACTTGAGCAAAAACCGGAACTGTCCACAACAGCGACAATCCCACTAAAATAGGACTCCATTTCATGGTTCACTCTCCTGCTCCTGATGGCCCATCCGTAGTTATACCTTATTTCCCAAAATTTGGCCAAGACTCCAAATTCGCCCTCGCATTGCGTCGCCACATTTGAGGTTTAATGCGTCGTAACGCAGAAGCGCGAAATCTTTGATCCCATTCTTCCTCTGAAAGTTCTGCTAATTCTGTTAATTTAGGGGCGATATTTTCAGGATAAGGTTGAAATTCTGTAACGTCTGTTTCCTGAGCAAAGCGTTGGTTCCAAGGACAAACTTCTTGACAAATATCACACCCTGCCACCCAACCGTTTAACTGTTTGCTAATATCTTCGGGTAAGGTTTCAGCCCGATTTTCAATGGTATGATAGGCAATACAACGATTAGCATCTACCACAAAAGGTTGAGTAATGGCCTGAGTTGGACAAGCTTCTAAACATCGGGTACAAGTACCACAATGTTGAGTATGGGGAGTATCAGGTGTTAACGTTAAATTCGTTAAAATTTCCCCTAAAAATACCCAAGACCCATACTCTCTGGTAATCACATTACTATTTTTTGCAATCCATCCAATACCCGCTTGTTGTGCCCAAACTTTATCTTGAATCGGCCCAGTATCAGCATAATATCGAGCTTGAATTCCTGCTGCTTGTTGTTGTAACCAGTCGCAAAAAATTTTCAGCTTTTTATGCAGTACCCGATGATAATCTCGTCCTCTAGCATAGCGAGAAATTTTAGCAAATTCTTCTCCTTCAGGATATTGTTGAGGCGTATAATAATTTAATGCTACACAAATAACAGACTGAACCTCTGGCATTAATTGACAAATATCTTGGCGTTTAGGATTATTCATCCAAGCCATATCCGCAGCATATCCTTGATTTAACCAAGTTTGTAATCGTTGGTTATTCTCCCGCATATCAGAAATAGCAGCAATTCCAACTTTATGAAACCCCAAGGTTAAGGCTTTTTGTTTGATTTGTTCTGAATCCATTTTTCAGTTATCAGTTATCAGTTATCAGTTATCAGTCTAAGAGTTAAGGGTTAATCAATTGATGACTGATGAGGAATACTCATACTATAGATAGATTTTTAGATTCTATGAAAATATATGACTCTCTAAAATTTATAATTTATAAAAATTTTAGCGTTCAGGATCAAAAATGACAACAACACCTTTAGATTGTCAATCTAAACTTTCTTTTGATGAAGTTAATGCGATCGCTATAATTCGTTATTTTGAAAGCTTTAACGATGAAGATTTTGTAACAACAGCTTCTTTATTTACTCCGAATGGAAAACTTTATGCACCATTTTCAGAATTAATTACAGGTCAAGAGGCGATTCAAAATTATCTGGAAACGGAAGCCAAGGGAATGAAATTAAAACCGAATACGGCTAACAGTCAATACTTAGAAAATGGTCAACAGCTTATACAGATCTTCGGCGAGGTCAAAACCTCCTTATTTACTGTTAATGTTGGCTGGCAATTCCGCTTAACTGAACAAGAAGAAATTGAAGAAGTAATTGTTAAACTCTTAGCTTCAGCACTAGAATTATTAAAAATTAGTAATCAATAAAGAGGATTAACAATTAATTGATAACTGATAACTGGTACAGACGTGCCATGGCACGTCTCTACTGATAACTGGTACAGACGTGCCATGGCACGTCTCTACTGATAACTGGTACAGACGTGCCATGGCACGTCTCTACTGATAACTGATTTAAGATTTTGCAGCTTTATCGGGTAAACTAGCCTCTAATTTTAAACAATTACGGCCATCAATTTGTAAACAATAATCCACTCGATCCATTAATCGATTCATAATTAACCAACCATAACCACTTTCTTGTTTATCTTCAGGTTTAGGAGGATTATAATTATCCACTTCATAGCCTGTACCGTGATCCCAAATTTCTAAAGAAATATCTCGATCTTTAAATTCTAAACGAACCATCACAGGAAGATCGGGTTTATTGCGGTGAGCATGACGGATGACGTTGGAGTAAGCTTCTGCGAGGACGAGGCGAAACCGATTGGATTGACGGGGCCAATCTACGTGCTCTCCTAGCTCCACTTCCAAACTGCTCAATAACCAGTTTTCAACAATTGTTAAAAACCTAATATCGCTTGGCACTTGAAGCTCAGTTTTCATCAGTCAACAAAACCTCCAGAGAGAGTATAGTTTGATCATCTTCCTGAACGGGATTATGTTCGCGGATAGCCGCTAATAAACCATCTAAATTTAGCTGTTCTTGTTGTTGGAGTAACTTCCAAAGTCCCTCCTGTTGCAACATGGATCGAATGGCGGGACTACCATCGGTTGTTTCCTGCACCACTGTGGCTTCAGTAATACCATCACTGGTCACTAAAAAGACCTCCCCAGGATTAATCGTGAAACTGTCTCCTTTGCCTCTCCAGACGGGCAGAATTCCCAACGGAATACCACGAGTCTTGAGAAACGTGGGTTCAACCTGCACCGATGAAGGAGTGCGATTTGCCCCATCCCTAATGGCTTGATGTGACCAGACTAAGGGATAAATATGTCCAGCATTGGCATAGGCGAGATGCCCCGTAGACGGGGTATAACGAGCCAAAACCATTGTAATAAAGTGATTATTACTGACTAAATCATCCGATAAAATACTATTAAGATTCTGCATGACTTGATCGGGTTCAGGGGACGTTTCCTGAGACAGTTCCCGACGCATCACCGAAATCGCACTCGCCATAAATAATGCGGCTGGAACCCCTTTCCCAGAGACATCTCCCAAGGCCACCCAAATATCTCCTTGAGGATGAATAAAGACTTCAAAGAAATCTCCCCCCACTTCCCGCGCGGGATGACAACAAGCTTGTACCCGAAAGGTGTCAAACTCTGGCCAACTTTGACGCAAAAGATTATTTTGAATTTGACTGGCGACTTTGAGTTCGTTCCGCATTTGTTCGGCTAACTCTACCGTGCGTTGATAGAGCTTGGCTTGAGACAACGCTAAAGACGCTTGTTCAGAAACCACCTCCAACAGTTGAATATCATCCTCTGACCAAGGAGAAGGGCTGTTGTCTTGATACAAAGCTAAAATTGCCAGTAAATCATGCTGATAGGTCAGGGGTAAAATAATTTCAGTGCTAGTAACAGCACTGTTTTGCCCTTGTTGAATTTGAGTTTCTCGACTTTCTAATACCCCTTGCATGGGGATTTCCAGTTGAGATAACCAACTTTGGACAGTCTCTCCTTCTCCGCCAAACGAAAAGGTTTGAACCGAAAGTTTCCCCTCTTCTACGGAACGAATACAGCAGCCTGTTGCATTAAAAGTTTCTCCCAATGTCCGAACAATGGTTTGTAGCATACTGGAGAAGTCGAGGGACTCTCGCAGGGCACTAACAACATCGTTATAGAGAGATTCCCGACGCAGAGCGCGCCGCAGAGCATTGGTTCGTTGTTTGAAGAATTTGTAAGTTTCCGAAGCCTGTTGAATCACAGACTTGAGTTCTTCGGGATTCCAAGGTTTGGTGATGTATTTGAAAACTTGACCAGAGTTAATCGCTTCCACCAGGTCTTCAACATCCGTATATCCGGTTAACAGAATCCGAATGGTGTCCGGGAAACGTTCAACGGTTTTGCCGAGAAATTCGGTTCCGTTCATTTCTGGCATCCGTTGATCAGAAATAATCACCGCCATTTCACCCTCGTCGTCGAGAATTTGCAGAGCTTTGAGGGCACTGTCGGCCTTGAACACTTGGAAGTCCCGGCGAAATGTCCGAAACAACAAATCTAAGTTGTCTGGTTCGTCATCGACGACCATGAGTTTCAGCTTTCGACCATCTCCCCGACTCATGCGATTCCCTACTCCCAGATGAACAGATCAGGTATTACCCATCTTACCGCCTCTATTATCCAGGGTTCTAATAAAAATCGTGAAAAAATACTGAATTCTTGCAGTGTGGCTGTTTGAGGCATTTTGTGGAACAGGCATCTTGCCTGTTAACCTGTTAAACTAACTGGGGTATGCAGAAAGCGATCGCACAACCTCAACGAATAAAAGTAATTGGGCAGATATTCAGAAAAATTACAGGTTCAAATTCTTTTCGATCAGAAGTGAGTAATATTCCTGCTTCTTTATTGGCTAAAGCAAGGGCAAAACAATCAGCTAAAGAAATTCGTCTGATGGTCGCTTTATAACGCCCAACTGTTCGCCAAAATTCATCATCTAAATCGGAACGAGTTATAATATTAATATCAGTTAAATCCTGTATCATTTGTTCTGTTTTTGCTTCGCCAATATCTCGATAAAAATCATCATAAACTTCACAAAGGTTAATGGCATGAATCATGCAAGTGTTATCTTCATTAAGCAGTGTTTCTCTAACGACATCTGCACCTGCTTCATTTCGTAAAAAAGCAATAATCGCACAAGCATCTAAAATAATATTCATTGGTTGCGCTCTTCCCAGTCAATCTCCTTTTGTTTTTGTTGAGCAAAATCTTCACTACTGGTGGAAGCATGAGCATATTTTCCTTGTAATATATTAATCAAAACTTTTCGTTTTTTTTGTTTATCAAATGAAATAAGTTGTTCTTCTAAAATATCTTCTTTTACTTGTTCAAGAGACTCTTTAAACTCAGAAGTTTTAAGTAATTCTTCTGTTTTTTCTTGATTTTCTCGTTCTGCTAAATACGATAAAAAATCCGCAGCCACCCTGAGTTTTTCTGGAGATAACTGATCAATATACTGTTTAACTTGATTGCGAATATCGGTAACGTTCATAAATTACTTTTAAATTGAGTTATTGTCTATTATATAATTTTTTGGAAGAATGCGATCGCACAACCTTCAAGAAACCGGGTTTCTGATTAAGATTTTTCGTTTAAATTAAGATTGATTGAGAAACCCGGTTTCTGAGCGATCGCACAATTTCAAGAAACCGGGTTTCTGATTAAGATTAGTCGCCTCAAATCAAACTTTGTTGAGAAACCCGGTTTCTGAACAGCAAACTTTAATATATTGTTGGATAACAGGAGATACGCTAAATAAAATCTGATCAGCTTCAATGATTTTGATTAAATACCGTTTGTTCAAAGAGTCTAACCCATTAATCAAATCTATTGACGATAACGATAAACGTTCTCTTAACTGTTCTCTGGATACCGGGTGATTATCCTGACTGATTTCTATAAGAATTTCTTGCTCAACTAAAGATAATCGCTCAAAAATTAGATTTAAACGGAATTTAATACTTTCTGTTAGGATTAAGCTATTTTCTGTTAAAAATTCAGAAATTTTACCGCCAAATATTTTTTTAATTAAACCGACAATATCTTTTAAATAAATGGGATTACCTTCATACAATTCAATCAGCCTTGACCAACTATCCTGATCGGGTAAACCATAGTTTCTCAGAATTTTAATATCCTGTAATCCTTCCAACTCCAAACACTGAACGGGATATAATTCCTGATCTAAGGATATCATTTCTTGGCATTTTTCCTGACTGATTAAAATTAAACTGCTTTTGTGTTCAGTTTCAGTCATCATTGAAAAAAAGGTTTGATAATCTCGATATTCGCTTTGATAGTGTCCAGCGAATTGTCCTTTCATCAATAATTCCTGTACGTCATCTAGGATAATTAAACATTTTTTATCCCGAAAAAGATTTAAAATTTGAGTTAATTTATTGTCCGTTAAAATAGAATCAGGATTAATAAAGGTTAAAATTTCAGTTAGAATATGATCCAAAGATGGGGAAAGTTTAATATTTTTCCAGATAATAATATCAAAGGATTGTAAGTGGAGGTCAACACACTGTTTAACTAGAGTTGTTTTCCCAATACCAGTGAATCCTAAAACTGAGATGAGACGAGTATTTTGATCAATTAACCAATGGGATAGGGTGTTTAGTTCAGTGGTGCGATCGTAAAAATAGGTGATTTTAGGAGCTATTGTTAAATCGTGAAATACGGGGGAAGTATTAGAAAGCTTGTCTGATAGAAGTTCTTTCGTATTATTATGAAAATTATGAGAACAAAAATTAAAATTATGATTAATTTCTACAATTTTTGATGAGGGTGAGGATGTTATATTGGTTCTTTCTATCGTTGAGCGAAAATTAGATTTTTTAATATCTTCCCCTAATTGTTCTGATAAAATATGCAATAATTTATGACCAATATCTTTAACCCGACTCTCACTCCGATTAGATTCCTCTGCAATTGTCTTATAAGTTTGACCTTGCCACAACCCCTTGAGCACTTCTTCTTGCAAATCATCCAAATGTTTTCCGGTTTGAGCAAAGACTAACTCATTTGCTAATTGTAAAGCCTCTGTAACAGTCATAGGATTACGATGTAGTCAGGGATGTAGCCATTATAACCTAAAATCAAACAGCACTTAATCAAACATTTTAGAACAGTTTAGAACTTTACCCTAATAATTCGTAACAAAAGTCACGATTAAATCGTACATTTCAGGATTTCTAAAATCACAATTTTATTTGATGATAATTTATTGAATTCCTATCCTCATTACCAGACTCTCTAAATTGAGATGATTATGAATATTGTTAAACATAGGTTCGTTAATGGATGGCTCTCCAGTTTGATTTTAGCAACTCTATTTCTGGATACAGGAAATTTAGTTTATGCTCAAGCTCGTCGTCCTGGTGTTACTTCTTTAGGAGAACTAGGATGTAAGGAAATACAAGGCGGAATGTATAAACCCATTAACGAAGATGTCAGTTTAGGCTTTGAAATTTTTAGAGCAGTTGGCTTTTTTGGTGCCATAAATGGATCGATTTCCGATGGAACAAAAGACTCCAAAGTAGCTTGTAGATTAGCTGGGCCAGGAGAAAATCCAACATTTAAAACTCTAACTTTATCAATAGGTTTCCCAGAAAACCATTATCTAGCACAGGGTTCTCTGAATAGATTATCAATTTACAAAGATGGGCAGTTTTATGAGTATAGAGATTTAGCGATGGGACAAAAAGTTCTATGGGTTATAGATGTTACTAATACTCGCACCTTGGGTTTACACGGTGAATGTATAAGAAAGAATCCTCAAGGTAACTGCCCAGCAATTTATTTTTTTGAAGATCTTTTAGAATAATTAACGCTATGAAACGCAGAAAATTCATATACTATAGTGGTCTGGGGACTGCTTCTTTTATCGTTAATTTAGGCTTACAGAACCCCAAACGAGCAGATGCTTTCTTGTTTTTCTTACTCGCTAATCCCGTTTTACGTTTAGTCATGGGAAGCTTAGGAAGATCGGCGTTTTCTTTCTTTCAAAAAAGACAGCAAGAATGGTGGGATAAAAGGCTAGAAGTTCAGTTAGCACAACGGGAGTTTTTGCATAGACAATTTCAAGATGTTACGGTTGCGGAAATCAGAAGCCCCCAATATTCGGTAATCATTGGATCAGAACGTCGTGAAAGTTTAGGAAATAATGCAGCGCTGGTGTTTCCTCGCATTGAAGATAGTAGACCTACCCTATCTGCTTTTTCTGGTGCTGCTTCTATTGGAATGGCGATCGCCGCTCAATATTTACAGGAAAATACACGCCTAACAACTCCTCAAATTCAAGCTGCAATCTTACCCAGAATGGCAGGAGGAATTGATTATTCTGATTGGCGAGATTGGAATAATAGCAGTTTTAGAGGCTATCCTAATAGTTACTCTGATACTGGGGTTAGAATTCGTTATGATGCAGTAGAACCTACTAAGGGAGGTTTTGGGATTATTGATGTTAATGTTAATGCTAATTTGATGATTAAGATTCCACCTATTAAGGTCAATTTTGCTTAAATATTGATTAATCATAAATTTTAACATTAAGCATAGGCAATGACTCCAAATAAACAATCTCAATAGTTTGATATCCAATTCATCGTAGGGGTTGGGTCTCCCAACCCTCTTTGCGCTTGGGTTGGGTCTCCCAACCCCTACAGTTTTTTTCACAAATCCTACACGGATTGCTATATAGCATTTTTAAATAATTTGTGAACGTGGAACAGGCATCTTGCCTGTGACCTGTGACCTGTGACCTGTGACGTGATGTGATGTGATGTGATGTGACGGGCAAGATGCCCGTTCCACATTTATATCTCATTTAAAAATACTATATAAAGAAAAAATTTTAAAATCCCTAATTTAATGGGCTGCTGGAGCTTTCGCACCTTTACCTCCTTTACCTAAAAATATTAATAACGGTAACGAACATAAAAACGCGACCCCCACTACTCTAAAAACATCTGCAAAAGAGAGAACCGCCGCTTGAGTATTGACAATTTGACTTAAGGACGCTAAGGCTTGTTGCTGGGCTGTAACAACATCCATTCCTTTACTTTGGAACGTTGCTGTTAGGGTTTGTAACCGTTCATTGGTGGCTAAATCATAGGGTGTTAAATGAGTCAAAAGTACCGCGCGATGGAAGGCTTCTCGCTGACTTAATAAACTGGTGAGGAAAGCAATTCCCACACTCCCCCCTAATTGCCGAGTTAAGTTATAAAACCCCGACCCGGCGGATACCGCTTGTTTGGGTAATGCCCCCAAAGTAGCTAAACTCAAGGGCAAAAACATCAACACCGTTACTCCACCCCGCATTACTAACGGCCAAAATAGTTGATCTGTACCCGTTTGGGGACTAATATTAGAGAGGTCAAACATGACCAATGCTGAACCAATTGCTCCAATTGCAATTAAGATTCGAGCATCAACTTTTGTGGAAATTTTGCCTAATAAAATCATCACCACCGCCGAAGATAACGCCCCTGGTGCTAATAAAAATCCGGTTTGGGTGGCGGAAAAATCAAGAATACTTTGGGCAAAAATCGGGACGACAAATAAGGTTCCATAGAGTCCCATTCCTAATATTCCTGAGTAAATACTGCCTGCACTTAAAGACCGATATCGTAAAACCCGCAGGTCAACGGCAGGATTTCGGGTTGTGAGTTCCCGCCAAATAAATAACGCCATTCCCACCGTTGCTGCGATCGCTAAAGTCCGAATAAAATTGGATGAAAACCAATCTTCCTGTTCTCCTTCTTCTAATAACGCTTGTAAACTGCCAACGGCGACGGTTAAGAGAATAATCCCCCACCAGTCCACTTTGGTGTTATTGGATTTGTTCTCATCCTTGGGTAAAAATAGCCAAGCCATTAAGGTTGCTAAAATACCAAAGGGCAGATTAATAAAGAAAATCCATCGCCACCCCAAGGTATCTGTTAAGTATCCTCCCAACGTTGGGCCGATGGCGGGGCCTGCAATGACTCCAACGCCGAACACCGCTTGGGCAACGCCTTGTTCATGGGGGGGAAAGGTTTGGAATAAAATGGCTTGACCTTTCGCGAGTAACCCCCCGCCACACAATCCTTGCAGAATCCGAGAAATAACTAACATCGGTAAGTTAACAGATAAGCCACAAAGAATTGAAGCAATGGTAAAGCCGACTAAGGAGAAAATAAAATAAGCTTTTCGACCGAAAAAATCTCCGAGCCAAGCGGTTAAGGGAATTAAAATGACGTTAGCGATCGCATAACCCGTTACGACCCAAGCAATTTCTGTCACCGTTGCCCCTAAACTGGCTTGCATATGGGTGAGGGCAACGTTAACAATACTGGTATCAATAACTTCTAAAATGGCTCCTAAAGCGGCCGTTAATGCGATCGCCCACTTCAAATAACCCGTAATATAATTTACTTGATTCATATAAGTGTTAACAGTTGGTGCTGATAACTGAGCTTGGGCGGGAGAACCCCTCCCCTACAAGGGATGACGGGTTCTGGTTTCTACGCTGACAGTTTGGGCGGGAGAACCCCGCCCCTACAAGGGATGATTGGTTCTGGTTTCTACACTTACGGTGACGCTTAAACCTGCTCTCAGTTTGTGTTCTGGGTCAGCATTGGGAACAAAGGCTAACCGCACGGGAACCCATTGCACAACTTTGTTAAAATTGCCTGTGGCATTGTCGGGCGGTAACAAAGCAAACTGAGCCCCCGTTGCGGGACTAATTCCTGTAACCGTTGCCCGAAACACTTCCCCCGGATAGGCATCAACGTGTACTTCCGCCAATTCCCCCACCCGTAAATCCTTTAACTCCGTTTCCTTAAAATTCGCTTCAATATAAATGTCATCGGTCTTCAGGGGAACCACTGCTAACAACGGTTGTCCGGGTTGGATTTTTTTGCCAACTTCGGCCGTTAGTTGACCCACATAGCCACTGACTGGGGCGGTAATGGTGGTATAGGTCAGTTGTTGACGAGCTAAGGCGAGGGAGGCTTCCGCCTGTTTCATCTGGGCTAACGCCAGTTGGGTTTGATCCTGCTGTACCACCACTTCCTGACCTGAAGCTTGAGTCTCTGTAACCTGAGCTTGGGACGCATTGGCTTGAGCTAAGGATTTTTCCACCTGAGCTTGGGCTTGACTCACTTGAGCGTTGGCTTGTTGGAGTCGAGCCTGGGCGGTTTTGACGGCTGCTTGAGCTTGAGCCAGTTGAGCTTGACTATTAACAACTTGGGCTTGAGCTTGTTGCAGTTGAGACTGGGCGTTATTCACCGTTGCTTGCGCTTGTCCAACGCCTTGTTCAGCAACGGTTAAACTGGCTTGAGATTCTGTAAAGGCAGCTTGGGCGCTCTCCAACCGTTGCGCCGGAATCACATTTTGGCTGTACAGGGTTTGATACCGTTGAACGTCCTGTTGAGTTCGGGTAACTTCAGCCTCGGCTTGGGTAACTTTCGCACGAGCCACATTAACCCCCAATTCCGCTTCCTGAATTTGAGCGCGTTCAGCAGCAACGTTAGCTTGGTCTTGTTGCAGTTGAGCTTGGGCGGCGTTAACACCAAGTTGAGCTTGTTGGACTAACGCTTGGGCGGCTAATGCTTCTGATTCAGCTTGCTGAA
This sequence comes from Planktothrix mougeotii LEGE 06226, assembly GCF_015207485.1. Lineage (NCBI taxonomy): Bacteria > Bacillati > Cyanobacteriota > Cyanophyceae > Oscillatoriales > Microcoleaceae > Planktothrix > Planktothrix mougeotii. The sequence goes on along the minus strand of NZ_JADEWU010000014.1, from coordinate 61,680 downwards.
CATTAGTTTGTTGGGCGGCAACATCGGCTTGTTGAGCTTTGAAATTTGATTGCGCTTGTTCAACTTGACTAATATTAGTATTCGCCGTTAAAGAAACTTGATCTTTAGCAGTTTGTAATTGAGCTTGAGCCGCGTTGAGGTTGGCTTCTTCCTGTTGAATTTTTAATAATAAATCTTGATCTTCTAAAATCACTAAACGTTGACCCGCTTGCACATAATCGCCATCTTTAACGAACACCTGTTGAACAGTTGCTGTAATTTTGGGAGCAATGGGAGAAATATGCCCTTCAATTTGGGCGTTATCCGTTGTGGCGTGGGTGCTTTGGAATTGCCACCAACGAATCCCGAAAACCCCTCCTGTGATTAATGCGATCGCACCCATTAACAAAAAAGCCCAGGGACGATTGTTTTTTTTCGGAGGTTGAGTTTCCTCAATAACGGAAATGTCTTCAACTAGGGGTTGATGTCCATTGCTTTGAATTTGTTCCGGTGATAAAGGTTTTTGGTCTTCAACGGGTTCTGCGTTTAAGTGAGAATCAATAACAGAGTTGGGTTTCATCTTGCCGTTCTCTACTAATCAAGGTGTTGTCGGTTGGTAAGGGACTGATACCCCGCACGAAGAGATCGACACAGGTTTCGATATATTCTTCGCGGCTGTAATGGATGAAATGAGGGATGGCATTGCGTCGCAGCATTCCCGCCAGTAACATTCCGGTCAATAAATCAACGGAGGGTTCTAAGGGTAAATCTGAGCGCACTGTACCCCGGTTTTGAGCATTATTGAGGTAAGTTAGGAGCTTTTCTCTCAAGGGTTGGGTGGCTTCGGCAATAATCCGAGATGCCACTTGGGGATGGCGTTTAGCTTCTCCGATAAAGGTGCGAATCAGGGCTTCATGGTCTTCGAGCATTTTGTTATAAAGTAACCCATAATGCGTTAAATCCTTTTTTAAATCCTGTGTCCACTCCTCTTGGTGAGTTAAAGCTTCCATTTGCAACGCGGTTGTGTGTTGAACAACGGAGGCGAGTAACTGTTCTTTGCTATGGAAATGACGAAATAAGGTGACTTCATTGACTCCCGCCACCCGCGCAATTTCTTTGGTGGTAGCTCCCGCAATTCCAGCTTCAGCAAATACTTTTAAAGCCGCTTTCAATAAGCGAGTTCGGGTGGCTGCGGTTTTCTGCTCCTGAGAATTCATAGACTATCATGTAAGTGCTTACTTGCATTATAACGAATTTTAAACCCAGTCGTTCTTTCTGGAGATATAAAATAACTGTTTCTATGTGATTAGAAACCGGGTTTCTGACGAGATCGGTTTTAATCTGTTAAATTCAGAAACCCGGTTTATCTAAAAGATTTCGTTAAAAAATAGTTTCATGGCTTCAAAAGAACGTCGATCAGAATCGGGATTATAAGCAGTTCCTTTAGAGGGATCATTCCCCGCTTTGGGATTCGTAAAACTATGAACAGTTCGCCCATAACTGATCATTTGCCAATCCACATTTCCGTTCCTCATTTCCTTCTCAAATGCCATAATATCTTCTGGAGAAACTAATGGATCATCCGCCCCATGTAACACTAAAACTTTACTTTTAATTTGTTTTCCATCCTGGGGATTGGGACTATCTAAACCGCCATGAAAACTCACAACCCCATCAATATCAGCACCACTTCTTGCTAATTCTAAAACCGTTGTTCCTCCAAAACAATAGCCAATAGCAGCTAAATTTTGAGGATCGGTTTGAGGTTGTTTTCGGAGTTCTGCTAAAGCAGCATTCACTCGTTCTCGTAATAACGCCCGGTTACTGCGGTAAAGAGTGGCTTGAGTTCGGGCTTCCTCTGCGGTTTGGGGTCGTATTCCTTTACCATAAATATCCGCAGCAAAGGCGACATAACCGAGGCGTGCGAGTTGTTCTGTGCGACTTTTAGTATACTCATCTAACCCTTTCCATTCATGTACAACTAACACCCCTGGACGTTTCCCAGTTTGTGAAGAATTGTATGCTAAATATCCTTCTAAAACGGTATCACCTTGTTGATATTCGATGAGTTGGGTTTGTAACGTGTTGGGGGTTTGGGCGGATGTTAGGATTGTCCAAACGGGAGTGATTAAAATCCCAATCACGAGAAGAATGAATAAAGAATATTTTTTGAGGATGTTCATAAGCCAGTAGAGCAGAAATGAATGAAAGTTGTGTTTATTATACGCATAATCTTAGAACACATTGCCATTTATTTTCGTTTTAAAATTAAAAGGGTAATATCATCAAATTGTTTTTGGTTCCCTATAAATTCTTTAAGATCTTCAATCACGGCATTTTGAATTTGGTGAGCCGAATTGCACCAATGACAACGGATAACTTCACACAATCGATTTAGTCCATATTGTTGATTATCAATATTACAGGCTTCAGTAATCCCATCGGTATAGAGAACAATCCCATCTTCGGGTTTTAATTCCATATAAATCTTACTAATAAATTGAGTAATTTCTTCATCTAAACCAATGGGGAAACCTAAATCAATAGTGTCGATGCGTTGAAGTTCACCTTCCCTTCGCACGACTAAAACTTCCTCATGTTGTCCACTAATCATTAATAAGCCTTCTGTATAATTCAGAATAGAAAGGGTTAGATTTTTATCAGTATTCATGCGTTGTATATTTTTATAAAGGGTTCGGTTTAAAATTGTGAGAAATTTTACGGGATCTGATTCTTGAGTTTCTTTTAAGGTACGAACTGCGGTTTGCGTCATTAACATTAAAATGCCGCTTTCTAATCCATGTCCAGTGACATCGCCAATTCCAATTGTAATCACTCCATCGGTGTCTAAAATATCATAATAATCTCCTCCCACTTCATCAGCAGGTTCCATATATGCAGCAATATCGAGAGTATTAATAGTTTGCAGTTCTTCAAGTTTAGGAAGAATCATATTTTGCATCTGTTTTAAGATATTCAGTTCTGCAACCATGCGGAAGTTTTCAACTTGAAGTTGTTCGTTTAATTCTGAAATATGTTGATTTAATTTAGCAATTTTTTGATTAGATTTAGTTAAATTTTTAATAAATTGATAACCCCCTATTAATATTCCTAGCAAAAACCAAATATAAGTTAAAAATCGATATAAGTTTATTTTAGTTAAAGCTGTTTTATAAGATTGTATATATACTTTTTCTAAATCCCGATCCACGTCTGATAAAGAAATATTTAAAAGCTGATTTGTTAACTGATCAACTACAGGTTTATACTGGAGAATAATTTCTGCATGAGTGATCGCTAATTTTAAAGGAAATTCTATTTCTAAAGTTGAAGATTCTTGTTGTAAAGTATGGAGATTTTGAATTTGCCCTTCTATCTTCACTTTCAGTTCTTCATCAGGGGTTAGATTGTAAAGTAATAGATCATACAGCAAATGATTAAGAGGAGCTTCTAACATTTTAAATTGAGATTGCTTTTGAAATTCTGGACTGGCTTTTTCGATGAGAAATGGAAGATAACGTAAAGAATTTTTAAGTGCAGAATTCTTAGATTTAAACGTTTCTAATCGTGCTTCTTTCTGCTCCATTAATTTTTTTTGTAATTTTAAATGATTCAAAATTTCTTGTTTAAATTCTCCTTGAACAAAACTGGGAATGGATTGCAATTGATAGTGTAAGAATTTTTGTTGAGATATAGATTGCACTAAAAAGTCATAGGAAAAGAATAGTTCATATCTATCTCTCAAAATTTCTTGATTTAATTTTGCCTCGGTTGATTCTAATTGTAAAATTATGTTATGATAGGCTTGGTAGGTCGCTGAATCTAAAGAAAAACTTTTACTAATCCCCCAAGCTAAAATTAGTAAAAACAGGGTTGTATTGATCACAATATTGCGTGGAATTTTGATTAACATTTTTAAGCTAATACACATCTAAATGAAATTATTATAAATCACCAAAACTCAATACCTGAAACCGATCTGCATTACAACTTTTAAATTCACAGGTAGCTTATTTCGGTAACTCACCAGTTAATGTATTTAGAAATTGAATGATTAAGTCAATGTCAGTTTGGGGAATTTCACGACCCAGTTGATACTGAGCCATCAATTTAATGGCTGCGTCTAATGTTGTAACAGAACCGTCATGGAAATAGGGTGGAGTTAAAACAATATTTCTCAGACTGGGAACTTTAAAAACGTGCAGATCCTCTAGGTTCCGTGTAACATTATATCGACCTAAATCTGCCTTAGTAATGGCAGGTTTTTCACCAGAAATGTTCGGTTTTCGATCCTTAAAATAATCTCCAAATAAGCCCAAATTTTGAAACATATTACCTCCGAGCAGTATCCCTTGATGACAAGCGATGCAACCATAAGCTTTAAATAAACGGTATCCTTCCTTTTCTTGATCGTTAATACTCTTTTCATCTCCTCGTAAAAATTTATCAAAGCGAGAATTAGGTGTCAAGAGAGATTGTTCAAAAATAGCGATCGCCGATTTGAGATTAGTGGGTGTCATTCCATCAGGATAAGCTTCTTTAAACTCAGTGATATAACTGGGAATTTTTTGTAATTTATTCATCAGTTCAGACCAACTTGCATTCCCCATTTCGGGAGAAAATAAAGCATCCTGAATTTGCTCCTCTAAACTATTAGCACGTCCATCCCAAAATTGCTTAAAATTATAGCTACTATTAAATACCGTTGGGGCATTAATAATACCTTCATTACCACCCATTCCGATTGAATGAACTCGGCGATCTATGCCTCCATTATTAAATTGATGACAGGTGACACAAGCAATACTATTATCTTGAGATAAACGAACATCATAAAATAGTTTACGTCCTAACTGAACTTGTTGTTGATTCAGGTCTACATGAATCGGAATCGGTTGAATGGGTTCTTTCCGCAATTGAGAACTATTTGAGGAAGGAATAGCCACAAGTTTAGCGGTTTCTTGGGGTTTATAGGATTGCCAGAACCAAGCCAGTAGTCCACAGATTAGCCCTAGAATAATTAACAAAAATGTTTTAAAAAACCGAGATTTTAATGGAATTTTAATCATTTGATTTTAACCCAATTTAACGAAAATAGTTTGATTTTCAATTCGGGCTGGATAAGCTTTTAGCGGTTTCACTGTTGGCCCTTGAATAATGCCTCCCTCACTATTAAACTGAGAACCATGACAAGGACAAATAATCGTTTTAGAAGTAGGTTCCCACCCCACAGAACAACCTTGGTGAGGGCAATTAACATTGAATGCTGCTAGTTTTTCTGTATTAGGATTACGAATGACAATTAACTGATGTTTAAGGTCAAGAATTTGTCCACTTTGCGCTAATTCTTCTACGGTTCCCACCTTAATAAATCCATCAGTAGGGGTGTTTGAAATCGGTTCGGAATTTGATTGTGGTATTTGGGTTGGGGACTTAGAAGAGGTCAAAAATTGAGAACAAGCCCCAATAATAATAGGAATTGAGGTTGCTAAAGTACCCAGACTTAAGCGATTAAAAAACTGACGACGATTCATAAAATTTTATACTGAATTGAACTGGGTTTAACATCGGTTAGAAACTCACAGGTTTTTGATTAACCTGTTAAGGCTGGCTATCAATATTATAAATTCTTTTAGTAGAAATAATCACCTTGATTTCAAGGGCTAAAATTAACCCTTGAGAATTAGACTCTTGAAACGAATTGAACCGTTAGATCATTTTCTAAGATTCGATCAGCTTTCGTTCTGCTACTCTTAATTTTGCGGAACGAGAACGGGGATTATTGTTTAGTTCATCCGGTTGAGGTTGAATCGGTTTTTTTGTTAATATCTGTAAAATCGGAGAATCTTTTAACCGATGTTTAACGATTCTATCTTCTAAACTATGAAAACTAATAATCCCAATTCTGCCTCCTGGTTTTAACCAATATTGGGCTTGATCTAAGAATTTTTCTAAACACGTTAATTCTTGATTCACCGCAATTCTTAGAGCTTGAAACACACGGGTCGCAGGATGAATTCTTCCGTGGCGATAACTCCCCGGAACACAACCTGCGATCGCATTTGCTAAATCCGTTGTAGTTTGAAACGGCCGTTTTTCTATAATACGTTTAGCAATGCGTCTTGATAATCGTTCTTCTCCATAATGATAGAAAATATCCGCTAATCGCTTCTCATCCCAATGGTTAATAATCTCCGCCGCCGTTAAGGATTGTTGTTGATTCATTCGCATATCTAAAGGGGCAGTATGACGAAAACTAAACCCTCTTTCTGGCTGATCAAACTGATAGGAACTTACCCCTAAATCGGCAATAATACCATCAAATTGTTTTCCTTTGGGGTTATATTGAGCAAAATTTCCTTGCCAAAACTGTACTCTTTCTAGTAGAGAGGGTTCCGTTTGTTCAAATTTAACACGGGCAGCCACGATCGCATCTTGATCTTGATCAATTGCCGTTAACCGGATATTCTCTGCTGCTTGCAACAATAATAAACTATGTCCGCCACCCCCTACGGTCGCATCCAAATATTCTCCCCCCGCACGAATTTCTAACCCCGCAATTAATTCTCGACTCAGTACGGGAATATGGACAAAGAAGGGTTGAGTGTTTTCTTTTAACGCTTCGATTTCAGACAATTTCATTATTCCTAATTTCAACTATAATAATATTAGCTTAAACAATAAGTATAAGTTCTATTCTTGACTTCTAATGTAGCATTATATTTCTTTTTAAAATCTCGCTTAAAATTTTGAATGTCAGTTCCGGCTAGAGGACATCGGGTTGATATAATAATACAAACCTTTTCTTGTTTGGCTGGATCATCAGAGAGTTTTTTGATTGTTGCTTCTAGTTGTTCAATGGCGTGCAAAATTTTAGACCCTTTAAGCTCAATATAGATTTCTAATGTTCTTTTGATATCTTGTTTATCAGGAATAACCAGATAATCACAACGCTGACCTTCTTTAATTGCACATCCATCAACCTGAACTACACAAACTTTAAATTGATTCGGATTTTCAATAATAATTTGACTCTGATTTTCTTTACGAGTTATTCGTTTATCAGATACAATTTTTTCGCACTCTGGAAATCGCTTTTTCATATCGCGCTTAAATCAAGTCAAGAAGTTGATCAAATTCAATGGCTAATTCTTCGGAAACAGAGTCAATAATATTAGTATCAATTAGTCCCGTTTCTTCAGATATAATCGATTGACATGAACCATCCATCAGAGAATAAACAGCTACATCTTCTGTGAATAAAGCTTTATAACGAGGAACAATGGTTTCTAGCTTTTCAATCACTTCAGGATTAGCCTCTTGATAAATTAAACCGGCTTGGAGTAAATTGTTAGTTGCGGTTAAAATATAGGGGCTATGGGTGGTAATAAAAAATTGAAGACCATCAGGGTTAGAGTTAAACACAGTAGCGATTAACTCAACAATATGTTTTTGAGACACTGGAAAAATGTGTGCTTCGGGTTCTTCAATATATATCGTCTGACCTCCGCCAATAGTTGATAAAAATGGTATTGTCGATAATAGAACAACTAAAGGAAGTGTTTCTTGTTGACCGGATGAACAATTAGAAATAATGATTTTTCTTCCATCTAAAAATTCCAAAAAATATTCTCCTTTTTCATAAAGATATTTAGCAGCTAAAATTTTTTCGACTAAGGGTTGTATTTTCTCTTCATTTAGTTGTTTTCGCTGTTCTTCAAATTCATTTATTTCCATCATTCTTTTTATGAATTCATACAATGACCCAAATGTTTCAAGGAATGGATCTAATGATTTTTGAGTTGACAAAACAGAAAATACATTTTTTTGTATATATGCAAAAAATGAACGAATCGCTGGAATAAAAAATTGAATAAAAGTAGATTTATTACCTACATTTTTTTGAAAAAAACTCATCATTTCTATACGAGTATCTACAGCAAATTGTGAAGGATCAGAAATGAGTTCTTCCAAATTTTTATCTGGCTTTTTACGGTAAAATTTTCGTAATTCTGAAAAAGTATCTTTATAACAATCAGAATAAGTAAGTAAAACGGAAAACTTATTTTTACGGGAGATTTGGATAAAATGAGCGTTAAGTTTATATCTCAATATAAAATCATGCTCTCCCCAGAAAATGGGAGGAAAATAATGTTTAAACTTAGCAGAGTAAGATGAATCTAATTGACGCTTTGTTTGGTCATTTTCAACGGCTTTAAGTAGCTCTGTAATAAACTCTTTAAAATAAAATAATAATTTTGCACAAACACTCTTACCACTGGCTTGAGGGCCAATCATAATATTGATCTTCTTAACCTCTATTTCTAAGTGTTGAATTCCGGCAAAGTTATCGATAATTAATTTTTCAACCATTGTTCAGCCTTTTATGAGCAGTCACGTCAATCATTGTAAGGTGTAGTCTGTGCATAGACTTTTATCAATAGATATAAATTAATAAAATGGCGATCATTAACCCCCCAAGCTAAGAAACCGGGTTTCTCAGGTAACTTCAGGGAATAGAATCAGAATTTTTGTTGAGAAACCCGGTTTCTGGGGAAGTACAGAGCCTTGTTAGCTGCTAAGAAACCGGGTTTCTCAGCTAATTTAAGGGAATAGAATCAGAATTTTTGTTGAAAAACCCGGTTTCTGGGGAAGTACAGAGCCTTGTTAGCTGCTAAGAAACCGGGTTTCTCAGGTAACTTCAGGGAATAGAATCAGAATTTTTGTTGAAAAACCCGGTTTCTGGGGAAGTAGGCTGAAAAATCCCTTGTGACTAACATCACCTCAGTTGTTGAGTCAAGTCACTGTTACAATCTTTAACATTGCGTTACATTTATTTACATACACAAGCGAGTTCAAGGAAAAACACCATGTACACCACCAACGAAAACGGAATCCTGAATAACTACGCCATCGAACCCAAAATGTCTTATGCTGAGTACCCCTCACCGGAACAGCAAAGTCGCTATGCACTTCAAGGCGCTGCTGCTGTCCTCCTAGTGACGTCTCTGCTCCTGATTGCTTTTGCTGCCTCTTAGACAGCCATCAGCAATTGTCAACCTCAATATTACGATTCTTTAAACTGCCGAATCAATAGGCAGTTTTTCCGTATTCAAGGGTTTAAGTCAGCTAGGTTAAGATTTGGACTGGTCAACAATTGTTTATCAAAAAATTCAATTAAAACATAGAAAACCCACCGCAACATAGGCAGAGGGCTTCACCATGAAAGTAATTTAATCATACAGAGGGTGGCTTTTTGTAGCCCTTAATCTTCATCCCAATAAGTTTGGTTATAACCAAGTTTTGTTGCTGCATCACGTTCCGCTTGGGTTAATTCTTCCCAATATTTCTCATTAGAATTAGGAGCGTCAGAGTCTTCTTCCCAACTTGCTTCATTCCAACCTAAAGTGACCCACAACCCTTGCTCAACATCATTCAAATCTGTCCAACTCAAATCATCCCAAGTGTCACCTGGATTACCTTCAATTTTCCGAATCGTTGACATACATGACCTCACTAAGTTTTAAACACTTGCTGCGTACAGCTTGTCCTCAATTCTACAAGCACCTGACACAGAACTTTTGACTTTTTCCCTAAAGGAATTTTTCATCAATTGTGGTAACTATTCCCCGGCTTAACGGCGCTGTTCGCACAGTTGCGACTCAAACGCCATTAAGGATGGGATTAATTCAGATGACGATAGGCTTCAATCCAGGTCGTTTTGTTGGTCAATTTTCCGAATTTCTTAATATCATCATCATTCATTTGTTCTCGAACAATTGATTTTAGTTGGTTAAGAGATAAATCATCCGGGTTGAGTGGTTCTAACCCAAATGTTGTCAACTCTTCAGTGTTTTGACTCTCCTCCTTAACCGTTGTTTGTTGACTGTCTGGGATATTTTGATTGTCCTCCTGCACCGTTACGGGTTGACTGTCTGGGATGTTTTGACTGTCCGGTGCAGTTAAAGTTTGGGTAGTATTAGAAACCTCAACAATTGTGACAGTTTCAATCGGTTCATGATCCGGTGCCTGTTCAATTTCCCGTCGTTTAAATTCCACTTCCCTTAAAGCTTCTGCCTTCATTTTTTTAGAAGCTTTAAAAAAGTTGGGGCGTTCCTCTGTGGGTTCGCTTAACAATTCCACAAATCCAAATACATCTCTGTCGGGTAGAAAACGGGCTTTTAACTCTACAAAATAAGTTTTAGCTTGTTGTTCTTTTTCGAGTTTAGGATTGAATCGAAAGGGTTTTACGGGTGAATCTCTCCACAAAAGTGGCGCATGGGTAGCCTTCATGAATTTAACCTTCCGAGAGGCTTCTGCTTCTTTAATCCACGCTAATCTATCTTTAGTAAAATTTCTAAAGACTGAGATACAAGGCGTTCTGCAAACGGGTATAAATTGCCATAACCCGCACAATCTAAACTCAAAATCTTTTAATTCTGAATTGAAGGGATGTTCTTTTTTTGTGGGAATAGAGGAGATAAACCCTGATAATTGGAAGGCGATAATATAAGGTTTATCCCGACCGGGAAAGTGTAAAATTTTAGGGTACACGATTAATCTTTGAGTCGTGTTTCCTGTGGCTTCAATTTCCTTTTTAAGGGCTTCGTAAGCAAATCGGCGTCTACCGGGAATATAAAATAACCGATATTCCTTATCTCCTATCTTAATCGTAGACACATCCCCTAAATTAACTTCACCTTTGATAATACCGATGGCTTGGAAGAGGGACTCATTTTTAGGTTTAGGTTCTTTGGGTTCCTGGGGAGTTTCAAGTTCTGTTGAGGGTTGGGGTTCAACTTTAACCTTGGGTGCAATTATTTTCTTGGGTTTAACGGGTTCTGATGCTACTTGGACTTCATCTATTTTCTTGGGTTTGATGGCTTCTAATTTTACGGGTTGTACTTCATCAGTTTTTGATTCAACTTCCGGCTCGGTTTCTATTTCAGTCTCCGGTTCCAACTTAGCCAACAATTGCTGATACATTGCCTTTTGCTTGGGGTTGGTAGCCGTGGCAATTAATTTTTTGATTTTTTCTATTTGTTCAGTCATTTGCTATGCTTTGATCAACTGGTAACATTTCTATTATCTCCCAATCTCTCAACAAAGGGGGATATTTTTTTGAAAATATTTCTAACAAGAACTGAGAACCCCAGAGACAGAAAGGTTAAAAAATGACATAAAACTTTACATTCCCCAGGAACCTTTAATCCAGCAAAACCCCTATCCCTGACCCATAAGCTATCAGGTAGCCCACTAGCCATCTTTTTTCTAGGGTCAACCTATAACTCAAGAGAGATTATTTTATATGGCTTCTGGAAGATGAATTAAGGCCTAAATTTCTCTAAATTGGGTTTAGGTAATCCTATAAAATTACGGAATCAAAGATTATGGTTCAAATCGTAGAAAATATTCAACGTTCTAATGATCGTCCGGGTGATCCCCGCAACCGTGAAGTGGTTCATGCTCCCTATGATGATCCGCAAATTGGTAATTTAGCAACCCCGATTAATTCTTCTGCGTTTACCAAAGCATTGATTAATAATTTACCCGCTTATCGTAAAGGTTTATCACCCCAACGTCGGGGGTTAGAAGTGGGTTTAGCTCATGGTTATTGGTTATTAGGCCCCTTTGTAACTTTTAATCCTTTACGAGATACAGCAGTAGGTTTAATGGCGGGATTATTTGCCACCATTAGTACCATTTTAATTTCCACTTTTGCGATTTCTTTATATGCAGCTAGTGATCCCCCTGAACCCCTAGCAACGGTTACTACACCGAACCCTCCCGAAGCGTTAAAAACATCAGAAGGATGGCATGAATATGCAGGGGGATTTTTAGTGGGTGGTGTCGGTGGAGCTTTAGTTGCTTATGCAATTTTAGCAAATTTGGATGTGTTTAGAACCATTTTTAATATTTTATAAACCAGTTACGGGAGTAGAGCCAATATTGGAGTAAAATCAAATAGCGATCGCTCCCGATTTTTTTTACAGCATGGGTTAATTTGGAGTTGGTGCGTGTGCTCTGCTTACGCACCCTACATCATGATTACTTTAACGATTTTTATCCTCTTTCTTAAGATTGATTTAGAATATTCTACAATTATTCCTCTAGTTAGTTGAAAATCAGGTGGGTATTTTGTCATCTTATATACAGATGACTATCGCTGACTCAAAAAGTCCCCTATCTTCGGATGGGGGATTTCAATTTTTATCCTTAATTTTACTTTAAATATCAGATTCAATCTTTGTGGGGATACTGTTCCTTTAAAGCTAAATCTAAATGATGAGAACGACTTATTTCATAAGCTAGATGATGATGAGTAGAATAGCTGTTAAATTAGAGAGTATAAGGTAAGTACCGGATGGAAGTTATGCCGCTGTGTTCCATTGTTGCAAACCGAAGGAGAGCGAACTGTCAGGGATGCGAACGGTACAATTATAGGTCAACTTAAACGGCGTGGAGTTTTTATCGCTTCCTCCACTTGATTACGGTCAAAGGAAGGCTAAACCCTTCATCAGAGCGGTCTGAGATCGTAAACGTTACGGGTTGATTTTAAAACGCAATTATACAGAAACAAAACCCGTCTGAGTTGGTTACAACTGAGGCGGGTTTATGAGTATATAATAGAGTGAACTACCAACACTTCTCTACGAGTAAGTGTTGGCTTCTGATTTCTTAGCCCGATGCCCTTTCGCCTTACGGTTATCCGGTCTTATGATCGCTTAAACCTCTGATTCGCTCTATAGTAGAAACTGATTACTAATGATGAATAAACAAGAAAATTAACAAGAAATTGATAATTTAAAGCAAGCTACTGAATATTTAAAAAAGCTTTAGAAAGAAATCAAGGGTTATTGTAAGCTAGGTCATATTATGTCGGAATTATTCAATGATGAATGATCAGAAAATAGAGATACAACCCCTGAAAAAATTACTCGTAACCGCAATAAAATTAAGCAAGAATGGGAATAAATTAGAAGCATGAAATTATAAGGTTTTGCCTATTAATCTAACCCCTCTATTTCAATCAACCACCCTAGTTAGTTGCTTGTAAATAATTTAAACCTAAAAACAGAGCAGCCACCGAACCCGCTACACAAATTTCTCCGGTTTGAATTTTTTGCAATACCATTTCTATGGGAATCAAAACGACTTCAATCTCTTCTGTAATATCCAGGGAAGTTTTTGATAACAATTTAACCGGATTGGCTAAAAATAAATGCACCGAATTGGTATCTTTAACTGGATTATCATATAACGTTGCGAGTTTAACCATAGACTCTGCCATATAACCGGTTTCTTCGGTTAATTCTCTTAACGCCGCTGCTTCTGGAGTTTCTTTTTCGGGATTAAATGCGCCTGCGGGTAATTCTAATAAAATTTGTTCAACGCCATGACGATATTGACGCACAAAAACAATTTCCTGTTGTTCGGTAATGGGTAAAACTAACGCAATATCCGGTCGAACATGGATAAAAAAATCATCAATAATAGTTCCATTCGGTAACTCAACCCTATCCTGTCGAATTCTGCACCAAAGATGATCAAACACAAAATAGGAGCTTAATCGTTTCCATTTTTGAATCAGTTTCATGGGGGTTTGAGATCTATAATCTTATATTCCATCCTTAAAAGTTTGCTACATATCTGTATCGTGTAGAGACGCGCCATGGCGCGTCTCTACTTGCATTTTGCCCTTAAACGTGCTAATAAAACTTGCATAAACTAGAGTTTTCATGCAGAAACCATGCAACCGCAAAACTTCAAGCAACAATTTAAGCAAACTGTACAAACGTTAGTCGCCTCCGATGTACCCGCGTTGTATGGAAGTCTGCTGTTGAGAACTTCTAGTCTTGTCGCTGCTGTGGCTATCACAACCGCTTACCCCTTAGCGGTACAGGCGGCTATTTTGGGAGACTGGAAAATTGACCCGAACACTGGAATTGTGGAGGTTGAACTTCCGGCTGGTAATAAACCCCAGGTATCCGCTTATAATATTCCCCCTCGTTTAGTCCTCGACCTTCCGAATACAGAAGTTAAAGTTCAGATTACAGAAAACTATGAAACCGGGGTTGTGCGTCAAGTTAGTTTAATCCAAACGAAACCCAAACAAGCGCAATTAGTGGTAGAGTTTGCAACAGGGATTACGATTGATCCAGAAGACTTAGATTTACGACAAATTGGCATTGATAACCTCTGGGTATTGCGTCCGACACTGCAAACCTTACCCCCAGAAGAACCCCCCACCCCTACGAATGTTGCGACGACTCAACCCCAAACAACTTCAACTCGGACCCAGGTAGCACCCTCGACCACCCCTCCAACCTCTACAACGGTTAAACCGCCAGAACCCCCTAAACCGCCTCAATATTCTGTCCGTCAATACGACCCTCGACAGACGGCTTTACCCAACCCTCAACCGATGAGAGACTCCCGCTTAGAGATTGTGCAGGTTCCCGTTAATCAACCGACTCAAGTGCAGGTGCTTCCGACGATGACACCCCCACCGCCACCTCCTCAGACGGTGGTATATATCCCTCAAACACCGGGTTATCGTCCTCCGGTTCCCGTTTCTGAAACCGTGGTCGTTGTTGCACCCAATGCTCAATTCAGTAGAACAGAATCTCTCCCCCAAGCGGTTCCCTTTGGTCAACCGTTACCTCCCTCAGTACCGCCAGGAACACCACAATCTTATTTTAATCCTAGTCCGTCAGCAATTTTGCTCCCGACGGGAACTACTTTAACGTTACTTTATCCCACGAAAGATCAAGTCCGTCTGACCCGTCGTTCAGAACGTCAGGATGTGTTGTTATTACAAGGGGGAATTGTTGATAGTTTGGGCAATTATATTGTGCCACCGGATACGCCAATTGTAGGAGAATTTGAAACCACTACAAAAGGCAGTCGATTTATAGCTCAAGCCATTAATTTAGACGGTCGCAGCATCCCCATTCAAGGTCAATCTAACTGGATTCCAGGGTCTTTAGAAGTCAGTCCTGAACGGGTGGGAATTGGGACGGGTGCAGGAAGTTTAGCGGGATTTCTAGTCAGTGGATTTACCGGAATTGGGGCGTTAGTCGGTGCAATTGCAGGTGCTGGAATTGGTCTGGGAACCTCCCCCTCACCCACAACATTACAACCGGGTCAAATGATTTCAATTCAATTAACTCAAGATCTCACAACTCCGAATTTTTTCTTAGTTAATCAATAGTTAGATTTGAGATTTGTGATGCTATTTGTTCTGAAGATGATCTAAAAATTCAGGGTTGAATCTGTTTATACACAGGTTCAAAATTGAATTAGATATAATTGAATAAATACAGAGTAAAAATCAACCATGAATTTACAAGAATTAAAAAATGCCGCTTATCAACTTCCCGTTCATGAACGGTTATTATTGGTAGAGTCTATTATTCATTCACTGTCTCAAGAATTGCGTCCTCGTCCTGATGTTCCCTCTGGAATTACAGAACGTCTGCGGGGAATTTTAAAAACAGATATAGCTCCACCTAATGATATTGAGGGAGAAACGCTAAAAGAAGAATACTTGACGGAGAAATATTTAAAATGAGAGTGCTGCTAGATACTAATATTATTCTTGATCATTTACTGGAGCGAGAACCTTTTGCTGATGAAGCCAACCGTTTAATTAATGGGATTGAACTTAAGCAGATTCAAGGTTATATGACGGCAACAACCTGCACCGATATTTTCTATATTAGCCGAAAAAAACAAGGGAGTGCTTTAGTTAAACAAGCATTATCTGAACTGTTGAGGCTCTTAGAGGTTTGTACTGTTGATCGAAAAATAATAGAAATTGCCTTAACGTCTAATATTAGTGATCTTGAAGATGCAGTTCAACTCGCTTGTGCACTGAATGAAAACTTGGATGCCATTGTTACTCGTGATTTACAAGGATTTGTTAACTCCCCAATTGCTATTTTATCCGCAGGAGAAGTATTAGCTCGTTTATCTTAACTTACGTTAATCTAATATGAAATCTTTAAATGTTTGCTACGCATCTGTCCCCTGTAGAGACGCGCCATGGCGCGTCTCTACAGGGGATTTAGACGATTATCTGTAGTATCAATTTCAGGATTTCATATAATATTTGGCTATGGAAAAGAAAATAATAACATAATGCAAAGACGCGCCTATATCTACCAAAAAGCTATTAGCGCGTCTCTAAAATGGATTTGATCTTAAAACCTGTTAGAAAGCCAATACTGCTTAAAATCGTTCTGTTTCTGGTCGGCTAGGTGCGGGAACAGCCCCAGGTTGATTAATAAACAGGTTAGCTGCACTATCATTTTGATAAATACAGTTAATCGTGGGATTATTTTCTAATTCTCCGGTAAATCCAAAGGTATTCATCCGTTGTTTACAATCTCGCTCTTGCTGATTATTCAGGAGATTCCGTTGTTTTAAAATCGCCCAGTTACTCGTGCGGAGAACACATCCGGGTTGGAGTTTCGGTTGTGTTACATAAACATTGAAGGGGTTAAGGGTGACAAAGACACGCAGATCCGTTACCATCGCACTTGCACCAAATTTAATACAGGTTTCGGTACTCGGTGCATTGCGGTCAATAAATTGACTGGAGGCGACGTTTTCTGGGGTTAAGGTGGTTGTGGAACTAATTGCAATCCCAATCCCAATTCCCAGAATCAGTACCCCGCCAATCACTGCTAAAGCTGTGTAATTAAAGAGTGAAGGTTTAGCAGGTGCCATTTTGGTTCTACGTCTCATATTAACTCAACAGGGTTGAAACACTCAAACTAGAGTAGAGTATATATTAGGGGTCGAGGGGGGCTTTGCAACCCCCAACTCCCATTCAGAACCGTGAAGAGCGACTTTCACCGCACACGGCTTAAGAGTCTATTTGACAGGAACGTCTCGCACAGCTTCTTCATGTTAACATAATTCAATATATCTAGGGGCATAACTTCCCCTGCATCGTGTTTCCTCTGTTGTCTGAAGACGCGCTCGTTTCCACACTCCCATGCTTTTTTCTATGAATGTTCATTTCAACAAACAATGGCGGAAGGAAAACCCTCCGCCAAGATTGAGTTTGAAGTTGTGAATGTTGATGCAACTTTCAAAGAATGAGTCACTTCACTGTGTGACTGTAACGAAGGTTGAAGACAGGAAATGTTACTTCTTTGTTAAGTTTAAGGATTCTTCAACTCAATTTTGAGGAGATGCCAAAACTAACGAAAGGACGAAGAACAAAACCTATCTTGATTTCATTCCGATGACCGATAGACGGGTTTTAACCGCGAGTTCCAGTCTCAACTAAAGTTGCTAAGGATTCTTCACTAACTGAATCTGGAATTTCAGTGTCTTCGGGTTCATAACCGCGTTTAAATTCCCGGAATCTTACCTGTTTGGCTTGAAGCGCGGTTTCTAGAAATTTAATGGCTCGCTGAGGATTTCCTTTTCCACAAAAGAACAAGTCAGCCGCGAAATATCCCAGTTCTGGCCAAGTGTGTATAGCAATGTGAGATTCAGCTAAGGTTGCTGTTGCAGTTACTCCGTGAGGACTAAACTGGTGTACACATAAGTCGATAAGGGTAGCCCCTCCAGCAGAAATTGCATCAAGCATCGCGCGGCGGATGCGTTCAGGATCGTTCAGAAGTTCTGCGGGACACTGCCAAGCGTCAACGACCAGATGAGTTCCCAATTGTTTCATTCTGTGTGGTTTTACCTCCACCCTATAGTGTCTCAAACTTGACCATCATATCATACATTTTGAGAATTTGTGCAAAAATTTAATCCTTAAGAAGAGGTGGCTCCATTAGGAAGAATCGCTCCTTCCAAAGTGGCTTCATTCAGATTAACAATACTCAGACTCGCACCGATGAGGTTAGCTTCACAGAGGTTAGCCCCGGTTAAATTAGCGCCCTTGAGAGAGGTCAACAGGAGTCCAGCCCCGGTCAGGTTGGCATGACTGAGGTTTGCACCCCGCAAGTCGGCTTCTAAAAGGGTCGCCCCTTCTAAGTTTGCCCCACTGAGATTAGCGCCGCGTAAATTGGCTTGAGTCAAGTCGGCGTGTCTCAAATCAGCATTATGTAAGCTCAAACCGTTTAAATTTGTATTTTGGAGATTCGCATCCTGGAGATGGCTTCCATTGAGGTTGGCTCCGTTTAAGTTCGCGCCACTTAAATCAGCCCCTTGTAAGTTAACCCCCGTTAAATTAGCAACACCCAGATTAGCGTCTCGCAAACTGGCTTCGCTGAAATCCGCATTCACCAGATTAGCACCACTGAGGTTCGCTCGGTTAAGATGCGATCGCACAAATTTAGCTCCCGTTAAATTCGCACCACTGAGATCGACTTCACTTAAAATTGTTCGGGTTAAATTGGCCCCACTTAAATCAGCACCACTTAAAATAGCTCGGCTCAGGGTTGCCCCCACCAAAATCGCGTCGGTTAGTTTACAACCGTTGAGCAGACAAGCTGAAATTAAACTGGCAGAGGTCAGATTAGCGCCCGTCAAATCACTATGAGATAAAATTGCCCCACTCAATAAAACACCACTTAAGTCAGCATGGCGTAAAATGGTATCGGTCAGACTAGCACCACTGAGATTCGCTTCAACTAAAACGGCCATTGAGAGGTTAACTTGACTCAAATCAGCGCCATTCAGGTTCGCTCCAATCAATCGAGCGCGAGATAAATTAGCGCCTTGTAACGTAGCATTACTGAGGTTAATGCGATTGAGCTTAACGTCTTTTAGGCTTGCCGCTATGAGATTAGCAGAACTAAAATTCCTTTCTCCTGTAGCATATCGCGTTAACAACTTATGGGCATCGATAATTTCACTGGCCTTCATAAAAAATGAACGATTTAGTTTAATGTGTTAATAGTGGAAATTGACCCTGAATCGCTTTTAGTGCAGTTCATGGCAACGGAAAACAATGCAAAATAGACGTTGAGATGTTAGAAAAAACCAAAGGTTTTTGGTCGGTTATTATGGATCACTTAGCCCGAATGATCTTGAGTATAAATTCTTGATCGGAATCTAACTGTATCGGGCTTTGCTCCTCGGCTTTATCCAGGTGAACAACTGATCATAGAGTGAGTTCAGCTTAACTCGTATCACCTGCAATCCGAGTGTATTGTTCAATTAATCTCCAAACAATTGCTGAACAAAATTTCTGAAAATAATCCTGTGGCTGAAGTGGAACATTCCCCAAACTTTCAAAAACAACACAAGAGCGAAAATGTAGAGCAGTCGTAGCGACGGGTTGACCCGGATGTTTTAGGGATAAGCTAAAACTCGATAAATTGACGAAGCTTGAGTCTAATGTAGATTTCAGACGAGTATAACGGGCTAGATGTCTACCCCGAAAGAGATTCCTCCATCGCTGTTGATTTGGGATATTCATAAAAGCAGTTTGAATCCTCAAACCCTAACAACCCGTTCTTCCTAATCGCTGACAAGCTAGGCATAATTGCCGTCTTGACCTGTGCTAGGGGGTTCATCTGGGCTAGGATTTGGGAAAACTTATCTTTTCACCTCGATCCGTTAAAATTGCCTCTTAGTTAAACATAATAGCTGAAAACTTAACTAGGCAAGGTAGGTTTTTTCAATTCTGTTAGCTCTGAGGCAGGTTAAAAGTGCTGATTACTCAATCAGTATCCCGAAAAACCTGACTATTAAGATAAAGTGCGATTATGTAGGAGATTCTATGGAAGTTCGTGGTGTCTGGTTAACGAATACCGATAGTCGAGTCATGTTTTCTCGACAGACCATTGCAGAAGCGATGGAGTTTTTGGCGGAAACGGGCTTTAATGTTGTATTTCCAGTGGTTTGGAATAAAGGCGTGACGTTGTATCGCAGTCAAGTCATGGCTCAAGCCTTTGGTGTAGAAATCGATTTTTATGTTAAGGGACGTGACCCCCTGCAAGAGGTGATTGAGGAAGCTCATCGAGTGGGGTTAAACGTCATTCCTTGGTTTGAATTTGGATTTGCTAGTTCTTATCAACAAAATGGCGGTAGAATTCTCGCTCAAAAACCGAGTTGGTCAGGTATTAATTCTACGGGAGGATTAGTTGTTAAAAATGGCTTTGAGTGGATGAATGCTTTTGACCCAGAAGTGCAGGATTTTGTTCTCAGTTTGGTTTTAGAAGTTGTTAGAAAATATGATATTGATGGCATTCAAGGAGATGACCGGATGCCCGCCATGCCGTCTGAAGGAGGCTATGATCCAAAAACGTTGGCTCGTTATCGGGCAGAATTTGGCCGTCAACCTCCAACCTATCATAAAGATCCCCAATGGGTACAATGGCGAGCTAATATTTTAACGAATTTTTTAGTGCGTTTACGTCGAGACGTGAAAGCGATTAAACCGCATTTATTAATTTCAATGGCTCCGAGTATTTATAAATGGGGTTTAGATGAATATTTACAAGATTATATTGCCTGGATTGATCAAGATTTAGTCGATTGGATTCATCCTCAATTATATCGACGCAATTTTTGGAGTTATAAAGGGTTAGTGGATCAATTGGTGGATGTTCAGTTTAGAGATTGGCAACTCCCTAAACTTTCTCCAGGAATTTTAGCAAAAATTGGTTCCTATTGTATTACGACCGATGACTTATTAAAAGCAATTGATTACAATCGATTTAAAGGGGTAAAGGGAGAGGTATTTTTCTTTTATGAAGCCCTCAGACAAAATAATAATGCCTTGGCGACAGCGTTGAAAACAGGCCCCTATGCAACTCCCGCAAAATTGCGATAATTAGAGTTTTAGGGTCGGGTGCGTGCGCCCTACAGACGCAGCACCCCCTATCCCCAAATTAGAGATATGAATGATGATTTTTAAATTTCAAATCAACTCAAAACCCAATACCCAATAACGTAACAAATTTAAGCGACTTACCAGTTCTATACTCGCTGTGATATTGGCAGAGTCCTGTTTCCCGACTTGCTCAAAAAAACGGCGAACGATTGGGTAGGTTGGCAGTGTATTTCGGGTAATATCTTCTTTCAAACTCAAGTTAAATCCCGTTGCTTTTGCTAGTTTTTGATAATCACTGATGGTCAATTCACTATCTACTTTTCCGTAAGTTGAACGGATAGAAGAATTATCTATAGTGCGTAAAAATTTGTACCAATGATAAAAGATTGCGTTGGGTACAAAATCAGAAATTGCTAACCGCCCATGGGGACGAAGTACGCGCTTAACTTCCTTAAAAAAGGCTTCCCGACTGGGAAAATGAAAAATACATTCCACAGCTAAAACGACATCAAAAGATGCGTCTGGAAATGGAAGGTGACAAGCATCTCCTTCGACGAATTCAATCTGGTTATTCTCACGGGGTTGAACTTCTTGTCTGGCTCTTTCTAATTGTCGAGCATCAATATTTAAACCGACTAGCTGCATCTGATTAAAGTTCTCATTCAAACTAGCAATTGTGCCGCCAAAACCACATCCTGCATCCAGTACACGATAGCCATCTTTGACTTGAGCGGCTGCATAAACTTGTTGGGATAATTGTTCTGCTGCGGCGGCAAAATCTGCAATTGACCCATCAGCTTTGGCTGGATTTTCCCAGTAACCCCAGTGGACATGACGACCAAATACTTGTTGTGCATCTGTATCGCCCTCGGCGAAAAGTTCTAGTAGAATATCAAAATAAGGTAGAGAAATCTTAGGAGTTTGGATCATGGATAGAGTTTAGCTACAAATCGTTAGTTCTGATTATCCCATTTATTGGATTAAATAGGGACTATTTTCTCTTTGAGTGTTTAGTCAGTTATTCTAAAGTTGTATGTTAAAAAATTTAGATTTAGAAAAAATTCAGTTATCGGTAATTATTCCCTACTGGAAACAGAGGGATTTTTTATTAGATTTTATTACAGATTTAGAATACACGATGGAGGTGGATTATGAAATTATTATTTTAACTTTAGGTCAGGGCAATTTATTGAGTTTTGAGTTAGAAGATATTCGGAATTATTTAGAATTGCAAGGTCATCAATTTTTGGGGTTTGAACCTTCCCAGACAGCAGAAACTATTTTTAACCAAGCTATTTCAAAAGCAAAAGGGAAGTATATTATTTGGATACAATATCCGGTAGTATTTTTCTCTGAAAGGTTACAGGAAGCGATTGAAATTTTAGATAATCAGTTAGAAATTTGGGGAGTTTATAGTAATAATCAATGGAATTTAGAGCATTTAAATCTAGGTGAAAAACCAGAAATTCAAGGGATTTTTAGAAAATCAATTGGGGAAACAGAGATTGTTTTACAAGAAAGTTCAACAATTACAGAAGCGTTTGATTTTAAATTAAAATTAAAAAATAATCAAAGCTATAACAAATTTTATTATCTGAATCAAAAACTATATAAACTTAAAATAAATGATTTTTTTGAATCAGAAAATCAAAGGTTAAAAGTTCAAGAATTATGTTTAGTGAGTGTTTGTATTCCCACTTATAATGGAGAACAATTTATTGCTGAAGCAATTTCTAGTGTTTTATCTCAAACCTATTCTGCAATTGAATTAATTATTTCTGATGATCATTCTCTCGATCAAACTGTAGCGATCGCTCAATCCTTTCAAAAACAAACCACCATTCCCATTTCTATTTTAACCCATAATTCTCTCGGACTTGCCCAAAATAGTAATTTTTGTATTGAACACTCTCAAGGGAAATATATTAAATTTCTGTATCAAGATGATATTTTACTTCCAAATTGTATTGAAAAAATGGTAACTTTAGCAGAAACTGACCCGGATATTGGATTAGTCTTTTCACCCAGAAAAATGTTTTTTCTCAATCAAGATAATATCGATTTAGATTTGATAGCCGTGTATCAAGATTTTGCTAATTTACATCAAAGTTGGTCAAATTTAAACTTGATTCAATGGGGAATAGAACTCCTCAACGATCCCAATTTATGGGAACATCCGATTAATAAAATTGGGGAACCCAGTACCGTATTATTACGGAAATCAATCTTTGAAGTTATCACCGGTTTTGACCCGGAATTAAATCAGTTAGTTGATTTAGATTTATGGTGGAGAATATTAGCACAGTTTAAAGTCGGCTTTGTAGAAGAAACCTTATCTTATTTTCGTCTCCATCTTCACCAAAAAACCTATGAGAATATGCAGCAAGATCAAGCAATGGATCTCAACTTTTATTATAAAATTTACTCTCATCCTGATTATGATTTTTTTCCCCCGAGTTATCGTGAGCAAGCCTTCTTGATCTATGATTTAATTTTAAACAATAGAAATTATTCGGGTAAAAATTATAAAGATTGATAAACTTTTCAACCCAATGGCGGAACAATTGTTAGAATTGTACTGTCTGGGTATTCAAGTCAACCCTCAACCCCATAAAAATAGAAAGAGTTGACCGATTCAATATTACCCTCTGTCATCATTTTGCCTCTTCCTCTGGGTAGAAAGGGATCATAAATAACCCTTTTTTTTATCAAAATTTTAACACACATCAAATAGGATGACTAGAGAATCTAGCCAATAATTTTTAACTGTGTTAAAATCACCGGAGATCACTCAAAAATTCAAGATTTAGGACTGTTTTAACGATGGCTAATTTTCTGACCCCCAGCACTGTTCCCGGCTTATTTGCACTATTAGGAAGCCCTCAAGATGATAATATTGTCTTATCTTCGGGCCAAGTTTCTGCCTATCGAGATGGCATCCTATTATTGGCAGGAAATGATAATTTACAAGCTATTAATCTGAGCGATAATCTCTTAGTGAATGGGAATCAAGGAAATGATACAATCGTTTCAGGTAATGGATTTGATACCTTATTTGGAGGTCAAGATAATGATCGAATTTTTGCTGGATCTAATAATGATTTAGTCTTCGGAAATTTAGGTAATGATACTCAAGAAGGCGGATTAAATGCGGATTCCCTTTATGGAGGTCAAGGCAATGATACCCTCTATGGTGACGAAAATAATGATCTCCTGTTTGGAGATGTGGGAAATGATATTGTAGATGGGGATGCGGGTGTTGATACCTTAACAGGAGGTTTAGGACTTGATACCTTGATTTTTGATCCTGGTGAAGCGAGTTTTCTGGTACGAGATGTTGATGAAATTCGACAATTTGAAGCTGGAACTAGCGTGTTAAATGGAGATAAAATTGCAGTACCCATAGGAACAGCAATTGATCCTAATTCCTTACTTCGAGATCGGTTTGATTTGTTACCCCAAGACAATGATCTCAATGGCGATGGATTGAATGATATCATCGTAGAATTATTAGATGGGCGAATTTTGGGTGTTGTGATTAATGATGGGTTCTTACCTGCTCAATTATCTCTGGATTTAGATTTTGTTTTTAGTAACAATTTTGACTTTAATTTGTAGCAGGGAAGAGGGAATAGGGAATTACGAATTACGAATTACGAATTACGAATGGGGAAGAGGGAAGAGGGATAATACTTCTGGCTGTTTTAGGTCAGTTGTCAATTATTACACCTATTTGGGATTGCTATATATATCCAAAAACCTAGGATTTTTTCATGGAAACCAACACCAAATTTAATGGGTTTCGTTCCTCAAAATTAGCATTATTATGTCTATCAATAATGTTATTATTTGCCGGAAAAGCCCAAACTCAAGTCACAGCCACAACGGAAGTCATTGATCAATTGCAAAAATTGACCGATACTAACCGACAAAACCGTTTAGAGGCGATTAAAACCTTAAAAACCTTGGGTTCTCCGGCTATTCCAATTTTGGTGGAAGCTCTAACCGACGACCAGGAGAGTATTCGCCGGGGTGCCGCCTTTGCATTAGGGGCGATGGGCCGTGAGGGAGTCGATGCCATTCCGGCGTTGCTATCGGCGTTGAAAGATCCCGTATCTGCGGTTCGCATGGATGTTGCAGTCGCCCTGAAGCAAATTGGTACAGCATCTCCAGAAAGCTTACAGCAAGCGGTTCAGGAGTTAACAGTAGCATTAAATCATCCTGATACTGCCGTGCGTCAGGGGGCAGCCTTTGGGTTAGGAATGGTGGGTGCAGAGGCGACGGATGCCATTCCTCCGTTAATTCTGGCCTTAAAAGACTCCGATGAGGAAGTGCGACTGGCGGCGGCTATTGCGTTGAAGCGCATGGGGGCTGCGGCGGTTCCCGCGTTGAAAGAGGCTTTAAATGATCAAGATATGGGGGTTCGGGCCAGGGCTGCGTTTGCTTTGGGGAATATTCAGGCGTCAGGAATTACGGGGGTGACAGCAGCCCTCCAAAATAGTGATCGTCAAATTCGTCAAACGGCGGCGCTGACCTTGGATGAACTGGCTTCTAACGAGTTAGCTCAGGTATCCAACAGACCGGGAGTGCGTCCCCAAGGAAATCGACCCCAGATGAACCGACCTCTGGGAAATCGACCTCTGGGAAATCGACCCCTTATGAACCGACCGGGGACTCGTCCTCAACCCCAAGGAAATCAAATCCGTCCCAGACGTTCTTAATTATTGAGAACTTACGCACAAGGAGATAAAAAACCCGGTTTCTCCTCAAGGCTAAGAGCTATAAACTTAATTTTGGGTTCAGAAACCGGGTTTTTGCGTAAGTCCTATTATTGATTGGTGCGTGTGCTAGGGGCTTACGCACCCTATTATTTATTGATATGAAGGATCAGGGATTAACGATTAAGAATCAACGCTTATATGCTGAGGCGTTGGCATTAGAACAGGCTGGATATCTTCAGGAAGCTGAAGCCAAGTATCAGCAGCTTTTAGAATTAGATAAAAATCAAGTTGAGGGATGGGATGGGTTATCGAGAATTTATTTTGATCTCGATCAATATGATGCTGCGTTGGATGCTTTGGACTGTTGTTTAAGATTAGATGGAACTCAAGGTTATTACTATTATCGTTTGGGTTTAATTTGGGAAAAACTGGGGAATATTACAGAAGCAATTCTAGCTTATCAAACGGGAATTGAGTTAGATGCTGATGCCAGTGATGGCTGTCTAAAATTGGGGGATATTTGGGCGGAATTGGGGGAGTTAGCATCGGCTGAATTGTGTTATCAAAAGGCAATTGAACGACAACCCTATGAAGTTACAGGTTATTTAAAATTAGGGAATCTTTTTTTAGGAAAGAATCAAGATCTCAATGCGATCGCCATTTATCAAACGGGGTTAAATCTTCATCCCCATGATTCTGATTTATTATATCAGATGGGATTAGTGTTAACGGTTCATCAGGATTCAGAGAGCGCTAATTTATATTTTGGGTTAGCAGCAGAATCTCAACATCGGTATGAAACAGCCATTCAATTTTATCAAACTGTTTTACAGAATTTTGGGGAAACAGTTGAGATTTATTTAAAGTTAGGAAACTGTTACCAAAGGTTAGAACAATGGCAAGAAGCAGTTGATAGTTATGAACAAGGTTTACAACAATTTCCTGATGAGATGGAATTGTATTTGGCTTTAATTTCAGCTTGGCAAAATTTAGGAGAGACTCAGAACGCTTTGCAAATAGCTCAACAAGCAATTGTTCGATTTCCCCATCAGATTACTGTTAAATTGGCTAAACAATCTTTACTTCCGATTTTATATAATCAGTTTGAAGAAGTTGAAGCATACCGTCAATTGTTTACTCAAGAATTAACGTCCTTAATTGCAGAAACAGATTTAGAAAAATTAGAGGTTAGACAACAGGCGTTAACGGCTATTGGCAGGGGAACTCATTTTTATTTACAATATCAGGGATATGATGATTTAGCGTTACAACAACAGTATGGAAAATGGGTTTATCAGGTGATGAAAGCGAATTATCCTGAATGGTCAAAACCTTTATCTTTACCGCCTTTGAAGTCTGATCAAAAAATAAAAATAGGATATATTTCTCCCCATTTAACCTGGCATACTGTGGGATTAGTATTTTTAGGCTGGTTGAGAGATTGCGATCGCAGTCAATTTGAGATTTATTGTTATTTTACGGGGGAAGAAGCCGATCAAATTACAGATTTGTTTGATCTTTATAGTGATCAATTTTATCATATTAATAGCAATTTAGAGACAATTGTTGAACAAATTTTAGCAGATGAATTAGATATTATTGTTTTTTTAGATATTGGGATGTGTCCCCAACTCACCCAAATCGCAGGGTTACGATTAGCACCGATTCAATGTGCCGCCTGGGGACATCCGATAACAACAGGTTTACCAACAATTGACTATTTTATTTCGGCTGAATTATTAGAACGTAAAGATGCTGAAAATCATTATTCAGAAAAGTTAATTCGTTTACCTAATTTAGGGATTAATTATTCTCAACATCTGTCACCGGAAACCCTCAAAAATCGTTTAGATTTTGGATTAAAACAAGCTGGAGTTTTGTATTTATCCTGTCAATCTTTATTTAAGTATTTGCCTGATTTTGATCATTTATTAGTAGAGATATCAAAACAAGTTAAATTCGCTCAATTTGTGTTTTTAGCCCATTGGAATCCTGCCATTACCGAAAAGTTTAGACAACGGTTAAAACGAGTATTTGCTAAAGCGAGTTTAGACATTGATGAATATTGTATTATTTTACCCCGTTTAGATAAAGAAGATTATTTACAATTAAATACCCTAGCGGATATAGGTTTAGATTCTATCCAATTTACAGGATTTTTAACAACTTTAGATAGTTTATCCTGTGGTCTTCCCCTGGTTACTTGTGAGGGGAAATGGATGAGAAGTCGTCAATCTGCGGGACTATTACAGCGATTAGGAATTACAGAAACCATTGCCCAAAATCGAGAAGAATATATTAAAATAGCAATTGAGTTAGGTTTAAATCCAGACTGGAGATTAGCCATTGGAGAAAAAATTAAACAGAATATAGAAAAACTCTATGACGATAAAAGTTGTGTACAAGCTTTAGAGACTTTTTATCAACAAACTGTTCACAGTCTTAATTGTTTTTAATGATGAGTCAAGCTATTTTAGTCAATTTAAGAGAAGCATTTTTTAATGCGCCTGGATTTTGGCAAAGTCGATTTTTAATCAAAACCGGAAATTGGTGTAAATTAGTCGAAGGTTTAGATAAAAGTCGCACCGATGGCTATTCTATTCTTGGCGGTTTTGTGAATCAATGTGATCAATTATCCACGCAACAACCGGGATTATACTTATTTTGTGAAAAGAAAAAACAAAAACAGAATGGGACTGAACGATTATATACGTTATTTATCTTAGAACCTGATGGAAGTGTAGAAGTCCTCAATGAGTTAAAAACCGCTAGTAAAGATTGGGGAGTCCAATTATGGCCCGAAATCGATGCTTATTTTATTCGACAGCAAAATTCTGGAGAAGAAAGAAGACAACAATTATTGCAAGAAATTCAACAATTAGAGTTTGAATTAAAGCAACGTCGCTCTGAATTAGCGGCTTTAGAGCGAATTGAAGATTAAAAAATATCGATTTCTAGGGAGTTGTCTGATTTTTGAAGACATTAAACAGAGAATCAGCAACAAAATTCGATAAAATTGTCTCCCCTGATTTATTAAAATGGCAACAATTATCAATATAAACGGGTTCTTGAGCACTATCGAGAATAGATACCCCATTAAAAAATTGGACGTTATTGGCTTTGAGTTCATCCACTTTTTTTAATAAGAAAGGATATCCTTTTTTGATAGAATCTTTATAAGGACTATCCTCACTAAAGGCAATTTTCTTTTCAGCTTCGCTAAAGACTCGTTTTGTCGGATAATATTGATTGGGTTGTAAAATATGAAAATAAGGAATATTATTGGCAGCTAAAACTTGATGAATTAAAATCGAAGTTTCAGCCCAATTATTGGTAATGTCTTGGAACACTTCAGCATCGGGTAAAACCTGCTCTTCCATATAAAAATAAATCACACTTTCTGCACTGCCATCCTCAGAGGGTTGCTGACGATACCGTTCAAAGCGGGCGACATCCCGACGATAATCTTTAACTAATTCCTGAACATACAAAGACATCACAACATGACAGGAAGCTAAGGGACAATTTTTTAAAGTTTCTAAGGCATTTTTGAGTTTAGGTTTATTATCTTTAAGGCTTAATAAGGCTTCTAGGGCTTTTGTAGATAGGCTATTATTGGCTAAACCTGTTAAGGCTTGAACATGGGATGCGCTGGGCATCGCAAAACTCAATTTCTGTTGATTATTAATACTCGCTAAGGCAACTTCATTAAAGCCATCAATATTAACCACGAAATCAAATTTTTGCCCCAAAGATAGCATATAATTTAATGTAAGTAGCTGTTGAGGCTGTTTATATCCTCCAATCGCTAAGGATATAATAATTAATTCTTTATCTTTAAATTGAGGTAATTTTTGGAGTTTGGTTTCTAAAATTCTATTTTGAATTTCATAAATCGAATAGTTAGATGCAACAGAACCACCTAATACCCCAACAATCACTTGATTAGAATTCGTTTTTTTGTAGGGATAATCGTAGGGAGAAATAAACCCATAATTATTATACTTAAATCCGGGTCTAAAATCCGGGCCTGGTTTTTGAACATATCCAAAATAGGGGTGTAATCGTTCGACAACAGATTCGTTAACTCTAACTCCTTCTAAATTAATTCCTAAATTTTGAATATCCTCTGAACGGTCACGGGTATAATAAAGTTTTTGATGTTTAAAATAATAAAAAATTAAGGAACCAATTTCTAAAAAAACGAATAAAACAACTAAGTTAATTAACCCGATTTTTATACCTTCTTTGACTTTAGGGGAGACTTTAAAATTTTTCATGGTAAGACTGAGAACGTTAAAAAAAATTAAGTGTTTTTTGAGGTAATAAAGATTGATTATATAATAATTTAATCTTAAATTTCCTTTTGATTTTATTTTTGAGGGCTTGGGGATTGACCCATCAGCCGTTGACAGACTTCACTTGCGATTAATTCCCCGGCTTGGCGATTTCCTTCCCGGTTCCAATGTCCGCCACAGGCTTCAGCATTTTTAAATCCATGTAAGCAGACTCCTGTTTTTTCGGCTTGCTTTTGTAAGGGTTCTGCGAGTCGGAAAACGGGGAATCCTTCTCGTTGTCCTAGGGCATAAATTCGTTTATCAGGATAAAAAATATCCTGAATTTGATGAGCTTCCATAAATTTCTGACGTTTTTTCGGGTCAGGTTGAACTTGAAAGGAATCACTCACCATTACCACCATAAAATCCTTGCCTTTTGCTGTGACTTCATTTTTTAGTAAGGTGACTAATTGTTCTGTAATCTTCCAAGCTTGTTGCCAGTTTTGATCAGGAGGTTCTTTATAAAAATTAATATCGGTTTGTTCATAATCTTTTTGTAATTGACGACGTTTAGATTCTATCTCGGCTTGTCGAATCAGCTGTAAAATTCGAGAATTAGCAATTAATTCATAAGGCAATTGATCCAGTTTTGAGAACATATAATAATCTCGTTCCAAACTGGCAGGATTTAAGGTTCTAAACGATAAATCTTCCACAAGTTGACCATTTTTTTCCACAAAATA
This sequence comes from Planktothrix mougeotii LEGE 06226, assembly GCF_015207485.1. Classification (NCBI taxonomy): domain Bacteria; kingdom Bacillati; phylum Cyanobacteriota; class Cyanophyceae; order Oscillatoriales; family Microcoleaceae; genus Planktothrix; species Planktothrix mougeotii. The sequence goes on along the minus strand of NZ_JADEWU010000014.1, from coordinate 31,208 downwards.
GGGACGTAAATGATCATGCTCTAAGGGACGATAATTGTTTCTAATATCGTTACCCGGATAGAACCCCAAAATCACTAAATCTGGCGAAAATTGTTGAGCATGATGTCGCCATGTCATTAACTCTTGAGCAGTGCCATAACCTTGAACAGAAAAATTTAAAACTTCAACGGTTTTGCCTTTTAAAACAGGACAACTTTTCAGTTGAGATTGCATTACCGAGGCGGCGGTTTTTTCCAGGGGAACTTGTAACGCTTCCATAAAAGAATCCCCTAAAATTGCAACTCGATAACTATTGGCTGGCTTTTCTAAAGTTCGTTCATAATCCCGCATTCCAAAGGCATTCATTTTTAATTCTGACGCTTCTCCTTCTCCCCGCCAAACGGTTTTAGCATTGGGGCGAGGCGACCAACCCCGATAGGGATCTTTAACGGTATAAGCTAAGGCTTCTGAGTCTGGAGGAAGGGGCGGCGGATATTGAATTCCTGCAACTCGCAAGGCTATTTCACCGAAAATAACAGCTAGGATTAAACTGCCAAAAACTAAACTTGTATTGAGAATTAAAGATTTCAAAACTTTCATAATCCGTTATCAGTTTTACACAATTGATTTGTAATTAATTCTGCGGCTAAATGATGTCCTTTTAAGTTCCAATGTCCCCCACAAAGGGTATTATTTTTTTCAAATCCATGTAAGCAAACTTGATTTTGTTTAGCATAAGCTTGAAAATCGGGAGCTAGGTCTAAGACAGGAAAATTGTTGCGTTTTCCAATGTTTTTTAATTGTTCATTGGGATAATATAAATTATCAATTTTATTAGAGACTTTAAAAAAATGTCGGGTGGCTTCATCTTGATGAACTTGCATTGGATCAGCAATCACCATTAATAAAAATTTAGCTCCTTTGTCTTTGACTTCCTGAGCCATTAATCTGAGGAGAGCTTCAGTAATTTGCCAAGCTTCTTTCCAGTCAGAGTTTTGAGGTTCTCTAAAGGTTGTTACACTTAACTGATTTGAGTGTTTAACTAAATTGTTTTTACGATATTCTAGTTCGGCTTTTTTGGCAACTTGTAAAATTCGAGAATGGTTGACTAACCAATCAGGAAGATGATCAACCGTTGTAATTAAATAGCGGTTACTATAGCCCATAGGTAAGTTGCGGAAGGAAAAATCCGGCTCTAACTGACCATTTTTATAAACAAAAAACGGCCGATAATAGTTGTTTTCTAATTTTCGAGAATTATCAATCACATCATTCCCAATAAAAAAGGAAACAATTACTAAATCCGGGTTATATTTCCCCACTTTTTCTCGCAGGGTAATTAATTCTTGGGCTGTTCCATAGCCATCCACTCCAAAATTGAGAACTTCAATATTTTTTCCCTTGAATTTCGCACAATTTCCCAAGGTTTTTTCTAAAACTGAAGTATAGTTACTGTTAGCAGGAACTTGGGAGGCTAAGGTAAAAGAATCCCCTAAAACTGCAATCCGAAAGGTATTTTTAGGTTTAGCGATCGCATAGTCTTGATCCCGTAATCCATCGCTATTAATTTCAACGTAGGATTCCCCTTCATACTGCCACCATCCTTTTGCTCCGGGTCGATTTGACCAGCCTCGATCAAGATCAGATTGAGTAAAAAAGGAGGGAGAAAAAACTGCATGACTAGGTTCAGGAAGTTTTTTTAATCCCTCAATTTTGGCTAACCTTAAACCAATTTCTCCGATGGCAATCCCTAGGACTAAACTACTTAAAGCCAGCCCTAGATTTACTGCCCATGCTTTCCACTGCCCCATCGTTTAAAACAAGGTATAAATAAAGGGTGCGATCGCAGAACCGTGACTGAGAACAATCAACGCCCCTAATAAAACGAGTGTAATAATTAGAGGCAATAACCAATACTTTTTGCGTTCTTTCATGAACGCCCAAATGTCTTTTAAAAAATCTAATGTTGCTTCAAACACTAGAACGGTCGCTCCATACTTTCTTTAGGTCTGACTTTACTCGCAACCCGATAGGTTGAGAGATTAGGGTTAAATTGACGCTGCATCGCATCAGAACCGAATAGGCGTTTAATAAATCCCATCGGAGCCATCATAACGTAAAAGACGACACCGAGAATAATCTTACTGTTAATTGCCCCCATGAATAACCCAAATTTCATCCACAGGTGATACACCGGATTTAAGGTTTTAGGAGAGATTAATGCCCAAAGGATGAGGATGGTTCCTAATACCCAAGGCCAAGTTCGCGGCGGCCAATGTCCGAGTAATAAAGGCAAAACAACACCAAATAAGCCAATAATAATGGCTCCGGTTGTTAATCCAAATTCGCGTAATCCTTTCGCGTCAAGTTGAGGAATATCGTGATCAGTCATAATGTTGATTCAATGTTGAAAAACCGTAGTGAGGCATTCACGCCTCTTCAATAACAGATGGCACAGCCATCCAGAAAGTCGTTCTAGGTAAAACCTAGAAACTGATAACTGATAACTGATAACTGATAACTGAATTAATCTAATTCAAATTCTTTTTGCCAAGAATCATCTTTTTCCCAAGCGGTTTGTTCAGTTTTGGCTAACAGGAAATTCTCTAAAACCAGATAATCCATTTCGGTTCGCATAAAGCAACGATAGGCATCTTCTGGACTGCCCACAATGGGTTCGCCACGCACGTTAAAAGAGGTATTAACAATCACAGCACAGCCCGTGCGTTTTTCAAAATGATGGATTAAATCGTAATAGCGAGGATTGGTTTCTTTGTGAATGGTTTGTACCCGTGCAGAATAATCAACGTGGGTAATTGCTGGAATTTCTGAACGAGGAACATTGAGTTTTTCAATCCCAAATAATTGTTCCTGTTCCGGGGACATGGGAATTCTTAAATCCTCTTGAACCGGAGCCACAATTAACATATAGGGACTGGGGCGATCTAATTCAAAATAATCAGAAACTCGTTCCGCCCTCACCGATGGGGCAAAGGGTCGGAAAGATTCTCGATACTTGATTTTTAAGTTCATCACTGACTGCATTTTTTGATTGCGCGGATCACCAATAATTGAACGCCCGCCTAACGCCCTCGGCCCAAATTCCATCCGTCCTTGGAACCATCCGACCACGTTTCCATCGGCTAAAATTTCTGCTAAACGAGGCATTAATTCAACATCATCTAATCGTAAATATTTGGCTCCGACGTTATCTAAATATTCCTGAATTTCCACCTCGCTAAATTTCGGCCCCAAATAGGAACCTTGCATATAATCTAAGCGTTTTTGGGTGGTTTTTAGGGCAACAACAGCCGATTTTAAACCCCCATTAGTTTCTAATAGTTTTTCAGCCGAAATATCAAGGGCGAGATCCGTTTCCACGTTACGAGGTTGCTGATGATATTGATACCAAACCGCTAAGGCTGCTCCTAACGCCCCTCCTGCATCTCCAGCAGCCGGTTGAATCCAAATATCTTTAAACGGGCCTTCCCGCAAAATCCGGCCATTAGCCACGCAGTTAAGGGCTACACCCCCAGCTAAACAAAGGTAATCAACGTTTAATTCTTTCTGAACACTGCGAGTTAAACGCAATACCACTTCTTCCGTCACCACTTGAATTGAAGCGGCAATGTCCATTTCCCGTTGACTAATGGGGGTTTCGGGTTTGCGAGGGGGGCCACCAAATAGTTGATCAAATTTGGTATTGGTCATGGTTAAACCAACGGCATAATTAAAATATTCCAAATTTAATCGGAATGTGCCATCGTCTTTTAAATCAATTAAATGGGTGAGGATTTTATCAACATAAATGGGTTCACCATAAGGCGCTAATCCCATTAATTTATATTCCCCAGAGTTTACTTTAAACCCTGTATAATAGGTAAAAGCGGAATAAAGTAAACCTAAAGAATGGGGAAAATCAATTTCCCAAACGGGCGTTAAACTATTACCATCCCCTAACCAAACGGAGGTTGTTGCCCATTCTCCCACGCCATCTAAACACATCACAGCCGCTTTTTGAAAGGGACTGGGAAAGAAGGCAGAAGCCGCGTGAGATTGATGATGTTCTGTAAATAATAAGGGGGGAAGTTTGGCTTTTTTAGCGCCTGCGATCGCACATAATTCTTTTTTTAATACAGATTTTAGGTAAAGTTTTTCTTTTAACCAAACAGGCATGGCTTTAATAAAAGAACGAAACCCGCGCGGTGAGTAGCTGAGGTAGGTTTCGAGGAGTCGCTCAAATTTTACCAGGGGTTTATCGTAAAAAACGACTTGATCAATTTCAAAAAAGGTGATGTTTGCTTCCTGAAGACAATAGCGGATGGCGTTGGCTGGAAATCTAGGATCGTGTTTTTTGCGTGTAAACCGTTCTTCCTGAGCCGCCGCCACGATTTTACCATCACAGACGAGCGCCGCAGCGCTGTCATGGTAATAAGCTGAAATTCCAAGTATGTTCATTGACATCTCCTCACCAGGCGCAGTCGGGCCTGTCTGTGATCATAAAGAAATAATCAAGAGATTATAGCGTTAAGTGGACAATCTGCCACAGGGGTTGACGGTTGGCTGGGATGTTCCGTTGCTGAATTCATGATCTATGAGCAGCCCCAGCGTCCTCGCTCGCTAACTACCGATTAATCCCATTAATCCGTAACTCCTCATTTTTGGAAATTTATGCTACTCTCAAAGAATAGCCCAAAAAAATGGCTTTTTTTATTGATTATTTAGGTAACAAATATGTTAATTAATTATGAACAAACACGAAAAAGTGTTCCAAAAAATTCTCCAAGCTGTTGTAGGAGGTGAAGTTCCAAAAGCGAGTGATTTTAAGTTATGGGCGGTTGTTTCCGATCCTCCTGTCATTGAATTTGATCACGATTTTTCAATAGCCAATAGCGATTTTCTACAAAAAATGATTAGTTTTGAAAAAATCAAAGAAAGTTATCCTAGTTTAATTGATGACAATGTTAAATCTTTATCAATTAATTTTTCTGTTTTGGCGATGCGTTAAAATATTCTTGATTTTATATCAAGAAAATATTCTTAATAACCGCAATCAATTAGGGTTATTATTAATTAATAAGGTAGCTTTAGCAATTGAATTAACTATGATCAATATCACAATTCAAAACTTTGATGATGACTTAAAAAATCGCCTGCAAAAGCGAGCCGAATCCTATGGACGTTCTCTCGAAGAAGAAGCTAGAGAAATCCTCCGGGCTGTCTTGACAGAAAACACTCCCGAACCGTTAAATCTTGCTGTGGCTATTGAACGACGCTTTGCTCATTTTAGCGATTTTGAACTTCCAACTATTCATAGGGAACCTTTACGCGAACCCCCTAATTTTGAGGATTTATATGATTGTACTTGATACCAATGTATTGTCTGAACTGATGCACCCGAAAGGTTCGTTAGTAGTTCGTCAATGGGTAGCAGCACAACCGATAACGAATCTTTTTACAACAACTATCACTCAAGCTGAAATTCTCTATGGAATTGCTTTGTTGCCTTCTGGAAAACGCCAAGCTGAACTCAGCAAATCTGCTCAATTGATGTTTGCTGAAGATTTTGCCGGGCGGATTTTACCGTTTGATGAAACAGCAGCGAACGCTTTTGCTAAAATTGCCACGGAAAGAAGACAAATGGGTAAACCAATTTCCCAAGCTGATGCTCAAATAGCTAGTATTTGTTACACTCGCCAAGCTACTCTTGCTACTCGGAATGTTTCTGATTTTGAAGGGTGTAGTATTACAATTTTTAATCCTTGGTAACCTGATTAAACTTAGGGAAAACCCCCATTTTTCTTTTAATTGATGAGAATGTTAAATCTTTATCAATTCATTTTTCTGTTTTAGCAATGCGTTAAATTATTTTTGATATAAAAGGCATAAAATCCTTTTAATAACCCTGATCAATTCGGATTATTTTTAATTAATAATGTAGGCAGTGCGAGCGTTCTTGCTAACTAATTTCAAGGTTAGCAATTTCAGCCGAGGTAGACACTCCCATTTGGGAACTTCCAGCAAGCTTAAAAGCCCCCATCAAATAGAATTGCTATAATAAACATAACCTTTAAAATCCAAAGGCATCAATTTTCGTTTGGAGGTCAATGATGGGATTAATCGATGGTTTATTAGGTAACGCATCTGAAGTCGATTCAGAAAAGCTACAAGACGGACTTAAGAAACTTTTAGCCGATGGTGAGTCTGTCGAGAGAGCTTATCAGTTAGTTCGGGATTTAATTGTATTCACAAATAAACGATTGATTTTTATTGATAAACAAGGAATTACCGGGAAAAAAATTGAATACCATTCTATCCCCTATCGCAGTATTATTCATTTTAGTATTGAAACATCGGGACACTTTGACCTAGATGCAGAGTTAAAAATCTGGATATCTGGAAGTTCTACACCCATTGAACGAGAGTTTAACAGACGGTTAAATATCTATGAAGTTCAAAGTGTATTAGCTTATTATGTCCTGAAGTAAAATAATTGAAGCTGCTATTTACTGGTATTCTGTAGCAGCTTATTCCTTTTTTTGATAACGATTTAACCAAGATTTTATCATCGCTTTTAATTCCTCTCTCTCCATTTTATTAATTCCTTGAGGATCAAAACGATAACGATAATGAAGCTCAACAATAGCCGATAGATCCTCTATTAATGGGTTTTTAGGTAACTCTTGTTTTAACCGTTGAATCCAATATTTTAAAGACTCGGAAGAATGGCGAAAAAAGCCTAATTCATTTAAGGATTTCTCAATTAAATAAAATTCTGAATCTGTACCCGGTTGTTGAGCGGAAAAAACAGGCTTTGATAATATTCTTTTAGCAGTTAAACGGTGGACTCGTTTTTTAGACGAAAACTGAATAACTATTAACACTAAAGGAATCATCAATAACCCACTATATTTTAATAGATTTAGAGTTGATATGTATTTTAGAAATAAAGTCAATTGAAACCCAACAAAAGACCCGATATCTGTTATTATTTCCCATTGAGGCGCAGCAGCATCTTCAATAGTTGACCATCCCCCCGGAGTAGTATCAAAATTTTGCCAAATTCCATCAATATAAACTAAAGTCCAGGCGTGACCATCCCGACCTCGAACAATAAATTGATTCTCTAAAGCACTAAATTCACTCACAGAAAATCCAATTGCATAACGAGTGGGAATTCCGACTTCTCGCAATAAAAGTGCGGTTGCTGTCGCAAAATATTCACAATGTCCAGACCGATTTTTGAGTAAAAAACTAGAAAGGGGTGTTTGTCCTCGATCTTTTCCTAATAATTGCAAAGAATAACTAAAATTATCTTCAAAAAACCCTTTAACCCGTTTTAAAATTTCTTGGGGGGGTTTTCCTTTTAAATTGAGTTGTTGAACAATTTGAGAAATTGCTAATTTTTCGGATGGGGGAATTTGTAAATCGGCTTCAGTCGGAGGACTATCGCTATTAATATTAGGATTAAATAAAATTTGATAGGACATTAAATCAGGGTTTCCTTGTACTTTAACTGTCCCATATTGATTCTTTTCTACCTTTAAAACCGGTAATTGATTGATTTTAAATGTACCATTAGGGAGTTTTAATAATCCTTTTTTACGAGTTAATCCCCCAGTAAACATCATTTTAGAATAGTTTTTTTGTTGTTGTGCTAATTGCCAGGTTGTAAGATTTTGAGCAGGTTGAATTGACTTAAATTGAGAATTTGTTGCAAACCAACTCGATGATTTATATTTATTATAGGTAGATTCTCTTAAAAGAATGGGTGTTGTTTCTGAGTCATCGGTCGCCACCCTAAAGAAGATGTTGTTAGAAAGCTTTAATACGCCAATATCACCCATTGCTGTACTTTTTTGAAAGGGATCAGCATCTTGAAACGATAAACTGCTTAATTGTTCTATAATAGCTTGTTCAAAGCTTAAATGCAGGCGATGGAGTCCCATTTGTCCGACCAGTCCTAAACTTCCAGCGCATAGAATTAACCCTATCCAAATTAGGGTCGAAAATCGTTTAGACCGACTGGAGAAAAGTGCGATCGCTACGAGTAAAAACATCCCGATATAAAATGAGATATCTTGGATATTAACAGCACTGGTAGATAGAATACAGAGAATAAAATAGAAATAGGTTAAATTCAGATAAAATTGTTCTGGTTTTTGGTGGGGAGATGAGAAGGAATTTAATAATAAAAATAAAGTCCGAATATCAATAGTATCGCTGATGGAATAGGTTTGAGCAAGTACAAGCGGAAAAAGAATAATGGGAAGCCATTGTAATAAAGTATAAATAAATTGAATAGAATGGGTATTAATAATTAAAATAATTCCAATTAAAATTACCAATATTAAACAAAAATTAGTAATATTTCTAATATCTTGAGATGAAAAATTCCAACGCCATTGGATGAACCTGGAACTTTCAAGAATTAAAGCCATTGGTAAGGCAAACGCTAACAGTCCGGTTTGCCATCCCCAAAAAATTAAAGTTACACCTAAAAGAAAAGGTGGGGTTTTCATAGTTTCATTAACTCCTCTTTTATTTTTCCTAAATGTAATTGATGAAACGTGGTTAAATCGAGATTAAAAGAGTTTAAGTCTATAGATTTTTCTGATTTTTGCTTGTCTGTTACGATTAATACTAAGGTATGAATTCCCATGCTATTGAGATGATTGATTAAGGTTTTGCGGGTTTCATCCCAATCAATAAAAATACAAATACACCCACTCAATAAAGAAATTCTATCGAGAATAACAGGAATAATAGAATCAAAATTTTTATCTTGACAAGGAACAACAGATGCTAATATTTCTAACATTTTATCCGTATGACTTAATCCTCGACCAAAGGTGAAAACATAAGCTTCATCACCCACAAACATTAAATCTAATAAAGATTCTTGAGTTTGAACTTGATAGGCAAGGGAGGCTGCAATGGCGATCGCTTCTTCTAAACATTCACTATATTTTAACGGATGAAAGGTATCTAAAATTAAAGCATGACGGACAAAAAATTCATCCTGTTCTTCTTTAACAATGGGTTTACCTAATTTTGCCCAACTTTTCCAATGAATTTTTCTTAAAGAATCTCCTGGACGGTAATCTCGTAATCCTCTAAATTCTTCTGAATCTCCAACAGATGAAGCGAAGGTTACTCCACCAGATTGATATCGTCTCGAACCTGGAAGCTGAATCGGTGGAACCTGATATAATGGGGGAAGAATTAATAATTTTTGAGGTAAAGAAATTGTTTTTCGAGCATTTACTAAACCCAACGGATCACAACAGGAAATCGTTAAGCTGGTAAGTTGCAAAATACCTCGATGACAGGGTGTAATTTTAATCTCTATTTCCGTTGAACGATGGGGCGGAAGAGGCGGTAAATTTTGGGGTTTTGCGATCGCATATTTTTTTTGATCAATTAACCATAACCAGCGATAATATCCTAACATTTTATCAATAGGATTTCGCTGTTTTTCCTGGGGTTCTGGAGTTTCCAGAAACTCTTGCAGGGTGGGCCGAGGATCAGCAAAATTTTCAATAATTTGTAATCCAATTTGAAGTTTATTTGTGTTATTATAAATAATAATCCGAGATTTAAAAGGAATACCTACTGTTGCTAATCTGGGTAAAGTTCGGGTGGCATGAAAATGAAAGCGAAAAAATAAGCCTGAAATTCGAGAAACAACCAGAAGAGAGACTAAAAAGGTAAAAATTTGATAAGTTAAACTTTGATTAGTATCTAACCCTAATAAAGCCGTAACAACAACGCCTGCAAGAACGATTAACCCCCGATTTGTGAATCGCTTTTTGCGAGATTGTTCAACGGCATAACTGAAATAAAACAGGCGATAAAATAACCGTTTCATTGAATATTACACATAAAATAATTAACGTAGGGTGCGTAAGCTGCATCCCACGCACCAATTAAAACTTACTCTAATTCACTCTTAATTAAAACAAATAAACTCCCATCTCCTCCTCGACCAATACGGAAGGTTTCATCAAGGTAAGTAATTTCTAAACTGGGAATACGACCTACGGGATTTCGGGCGGGCACAACACGGGCGGGTTCTAATTGAGGAGTCTTAACCCCTATAATATTAGAAATAGCAATATAGCGTTGTTGAAAGAAAACATTCAGGCGATTATTGGGTAACTTATTATCATCAACAACGGGTTCAAAGGTAGCCGTTACTTTAACATAACCGGAAATTAATCCTAATGGATGTCTAACAAAGGCTTGATTAAAAAATTGCCGAGAATTGACATCAATCATTTGATAGATTTTTCCCACTTTTAACCCTAAAGGTAGAGAAGCTAAACTGCGAATTTCCCTGGCTGTAGAATAGAGCAGTAACCAAGCTCCATCTAATAATAAAGGACTATACAGTAAGGGTCGATAGTTGGGATTTTGAGACTCTAGTTGAACCACCATTGCTTCAATTTCTTCAGCAAGGGCGGGTTTAATTTTAATATTTGTGACCGGAGAACCGTCTATTCCTCCAAGTTGAGATTGAACAGTTTCAATTTTAGTGATTAATTGTTGTTTTAAGTTGGTTTGGGTTAACATCATAAAAATCCTTCAGATTATCTTTTCAACCAATCAAGTTTTAGCTAAGATATATTTTAGATGATTTCAGGTAAAAATGTAAGTCTCTTGATTCTTTCGTACTGACTGTGCTGATAAAACTTAAATTGATCTCGGAGGCTTTTTGGTCTTATCAGGCATTAAGAGGATTTACAGCCTTAGCTGACATACAGTTATAATAAGAGGGTAACTCAAGCTGAAGTGAGAAAAAAGTGAATTCAATCCCATTTATTCAATTTAAAAATAACATCCAAGAGTTTCTTAAACAAGTTATCAGTCAACATACTCCTCTCAAAATCACTGATCAAAATAGTGGAGACTTTATTATTATTAGTGCTGAAGATTGGGAACAACAACAAGAAACCTTGTATGTTTTACAAAATAGCTATTTAATGGAACAAATTACCCATTCTATGGCAACCCATACCCAAAAGAAAGGCTACTCTCCCAATCAGGACAAACTAGAGGCTATTACGAACAAGTGAAGTAATTTTAGTGCGATCGCTAATCATTAACTTAGGCAGGAACAGGAACAGATTTGAGAATTTCTTCTACAATAACCGGGGCTGTTCTTCCTGTAAATCTTGAACGGGGTTCTAAGACTAAACGATGGGCGATAACAGGAATTGCTAATTCTTGAATTTGTTCAGGAGTTACAAATTCATAGCCATCAAATAAAGCCAGCGCTTGAGCAATTTTCATTAAGGCAATAGAAGCCCTCGGACTTGCCCCTAATTGTACATCCGTTGCGGTTCGAGTTGCCTTGACTAAATCAACAATATAACGCTTCATTTCCGTACTGATTCTAATTTGTTTCACCTGTTGTTTTAACGTGAAGATTTCCGCTAAGGAAACACAGGGTTTGAGGGTATCAATTGGATTTTGATCGATTTGATCTGAGAGTAAATTTACTTCATCTTCGGGTAAAATATAACCTAAACTAAATTGTAAAGCAAATCGATCCATTTGGGCTTCTGGTAAAGGATAAGTCCCACGAGATTCGACGGGATTTTGAGTGGCAATTACAAAAAATAAATCCTTAAGTTTTCTCAGATTTCCATCAATACTGACTTGAGATTCTGCCATTGCTTCTAATAATGCAGATTGAGTGCGCGGAGAAGCCCGATTAATTTCATCTGCTAGAACAATATTAGCAAAAATCGGCCCTTCATGGAAATGAAAATTGCGTTCATTTTGGTCAAAAATAGAAACCCCTAAAATATCTGAAGGTAAAAGATCAGGGGTAAATTGAATCCGTTTAAAACTGGCATCAACTGAAAAGGCAAGGGCTTTAGCAAGGGTAGTTTTTCCGGTTCCAGGATAATCTTCAAGTAAGACATGACCCCCACTGAAAAAGGCTGCTAATAACTTTCTAATCGCTAGAGATTGCCCTTTCATCACCTTCTGAATATTATTATTAATCCTCTGATAAATCTCTCGACCGAATAGATTAGCGTTTTGCATATTAAATAGAGAATAATGAATAAGGAATAAGCAAAGGTAAAATTCCTATTGCAAGAATGCTCATTCCCCATTCCCTTTTTAATGAGGCGTTTTCTGTAATTCGGGGCGTTCTTCTGCTACAATTGCCCCTTCAACAGGACACACTTGCAGACAAATTCCGCAGTCAATACAGGTGGAAAAATCAATCCAATACCAATCCGTTCCTTTCTGGTTTTTTTCCGGCCCTTCATGAATACAGGCAACGGGACAAGCCACAACACAATCGGCAACACCTTCACAAACGTCCGTGACAATGCTATGGGGCATAATTAGTATTCTCCTGCTAAAAAATAGGGCGGTTAATTCTTTTTAATTGTTAACGATAAATCAACGAATTGGCAAGGGATAAAAATTATAGAGGGGGTGAAAAGGTTATGCTAAAATTAATTAGAAATCCCTAACAATTCACCCTCTCTACCCTTAGAGAATTTTCTCAATCTTGGGGTCGCCGTTAACATCAACCCAAGCAATTTGATCAATGCCTCGACGACGAGCATAGTCCCGAATCTCTTCAGCAGTTTCCCGATGTCCTAACTCCACTTCTACCCGGACTAACTCACTGGACTGTCTTAACTGACTGGCATAGGCAAAAGTCGCCGCATCGGCTTCTGGGGTTTGGGCCACCACCAACCAATCACTAGCCGGGGTTTGATGGGGTAATTCACCTTGTCCCAATAACACTTGATGCAAGTCTTCAAGATTCAAGGAGAAGCCAATTCCCGGTTCTGTTTTGCCTTGGGGATGATACAGACCGAGAAGTTGGTCATAACGTCCTCCCTGACCTAAAATTCTTGCCCCTGATGCGGTATCACTCACCGCAATAAACACAATTCCGGTGTAATAATCAAAGGTTTGAACTAAACTTAAATCTAAGGTTATTGCAGGTTGAATTTTTGAATTTTCCCAACATTTTTGCAATAATTCTATTAAGGATTTGAGGTTATTTACCGCTTGTCGTTGAGATGAATCTAAATCCAGTTGAGAAACTTGGGATAATACGGTTTCTGGACGACCTCGTAAATCAAATAAAAATAAGGCTCGTTCTCGCAGTTCTGAAGTAAGTGATAACGATTCTAAACCAATTCGATCTAAATTAGCGATCGCCGTTCTTACTTTTTCCCGTTCTTTAGGCGGAAAAGGCGATAATAACGATTGAGTTAAACCGGCTTCTCCCAGAATTAAATCAGTATTATTTAACCCCAAAGTTTGCAAACAGTCTCGCAATAACAGCAGAATTTCTGAATCAGCGCGTAATCCGCCAGCACCCAAAAGTTCCACACCTGCTTGATAAAATTCTAACTGTTGTCCCTGATCAATTGTCTTTTGTTTGCGGAAAACATTGGCGTTGTAATATAAACGTTGGGGCCAAGATTGTAGATTCCCCATGCGAGTCACTGCCGCCCTAGCAATGGACGCCGTTAATTCAGGGCGCAGTCCTAACCCCTGATTTTCAGAATCTTGGAGTTGAATCACCGTTGAGGGTTGTACCGCACCCCCAGCCATCAGCGTGTCCAACCGTTCCAAGGTTGAGGTAATAATTTGATGATAGCCCCAACGGTGAAACACCTGTTGTAAGCGCCGTTCAATCCAAACTTTTTGGGTAACATCGAGGGGAAGTAAATCTCGCGCACCCGACGGGGGTTGATAAACCATACTGAGCGTAAAAATTAACAATTAATCATTAAGAATCCAGTTACAAACGGCAATTTGTAACTTTTTCTACAATACCGCATTCCGGGTGTTGGTTGTCCGTTGTCGGGTAACAGCCAACCGTCAACCGTCAATTCTCTACTTCTTCTTCCCTCCAAACAACCCCCCAAATAAACCGCCTTCTGATTTTTTAGATGCTGGTTGGGCTGTTTTGGATTTTCCTCCAGCTTGGGGTGTGGCTTTTTCCAGTTGTTTTTTAGCTTCTAAGGCTTGAGGTTGTTTCGGGTTTAATTGTAAGGCTCGATTAATATGGGGTGTCGCCAATTTCGGTTGATTTTGTTTTAAATAAACTAACCCCAATAAACCATGACAATGACTATTCTCGGGTTCTCGTTTAATCGCATCTTTTAACTCTAAAATCGCCTGGGCATAGTTTTGACTCGCCATTAACTGTTCTGCACGGCGGCAAGCTTGTTCAACAAAAGAATCTTTCTTCGGCATTACAGAAGGTGGCGGTGGAGTTTGATCGATCACTTTGGCAGATGGAGCCGGAGAAACACCCCCTTTTTGATTTTTACGGAGGAGATAAATTAAGTTTAACTCACTAATTTTACCAATAATTTCTAATACTTTTTGAGGAGATTCATATTGATTTTTAGCTAACTCCTGAAGAGCAGCTTCATAAGCATTTTGATAATCAGAAGCTTGCATCATTTTTTGGGCTGCTTCCGTTTGTAATTTTAGGTTATGCTGTTCTTTGACCGTGCGATCGCCCATGGTTTTTAACAGCAGAATATATTCTTTCCGTTCACCTTCTTTTGAAAACTGATTATAGGCGGGACTGACTAACTTCGCTAATAATTGCTTGGCTAACTCTTGATCCTGGGGGTTGTCAAAGGGACAAGTATCAGGATGCAAACGACGGGCGATCCGCATATAGCGTTTGCGAATATCCTCAAAGTCTGCTTCTAGGGAAACCCCTAAAATCGCATGATTATCTGTAAACTCAAACTGAAATAACCCTTGTTTAATTTCAAACATACTCTTCTGCCTTCCTGTCCTAAACTTGCAATTGCACGAATCACACCCCTTTAATCTTAATATAGCCCGTCTTCAACTGTCAGAAGTCAAAAAAACTGGATTTCTGCAATAACCCAGTTTCTGAACTCTATAATGACGATTTATTAATTAAACCAATAATTCTCCTGTTTCTTGTAAAGTATGTAAACGGTGGTAAATTCCCTGGTGTTGAAGCAGGGCTTCATGGGTTCCCACTTCTACAATTTGACCTTGATCTAACACTACAATTTGATCCGCTTCTCGAATGGTACTCAAGCGATGGGCAATAATAAGGGTTGTGCGTGTTCCTAAAATATTTTGCATGGCTAATTGGATGGCTCGTTCTGATTCATAATCTAAGCTAGATGTTGCTTCATCAAAAATTAAAATATCAGGATTTACTAATAACGCCCGTGCAATTCCCAGCCGTTGTTTTTGTCCTCCTGATAACCGCACACCTCGTTCTCCTACCGGAGTAGAATAACCCTTCGCAAGTTGTTGAATAAACTCATCAGCTTTAGCAATTTTACAAGCTTCTTTGACTTCTGTAAAGGTTGCATGAGGATTGCCATAGATCAGATTTTCTAACAAAGTTCCATTAAAAATATCCACCTCTTGATGCACAATAGCCAACCGTTTACGATAACCCCTAATATTCAAATTGCGAACATCAATTCCATCAATTAAAATCTGACCCTGATCAGGTTCAAAATAACGAAACAGCAGTTTCACTAATGTTGATTTTCCTGAACCCGAACGTCCAACTAAAGCTACGGTTTGATAAGGTTCAATCAATAAATTGATATTCTGTAAAACCGGAGTATTGGGATTATAGCTAAAATTCACCTGACAAAATTCTATTTTTCCGTTAAATTGATCAGAATTTTCCCCAATAACCTCGGTTTTATTGAGCGTTAAATCACCCGCATCTTGTCCCCTTGGTAACTGCATAAATTCGTGTAAACGAATCATTGACGCATAGCGACGGGCGAAAATTTCTGCAATATTACTAATCGGTGTAATTTCAGAATAAGCCATACTCGCTAGAGTATAGATAGTAACAAAATACCCTAGAGAAATATAACCTGAAATCGTTGCAGCTAAGGTAAATCCTAAGACTATAAATAGACTAAATTGTACACAGGTTGCTTGACGAGTAATTAAATGAACATAGCCTCTGTGAATCCGACCCACCACCATTTTAAACTCTCGGTTTAAACGAGTAGTTTGTCGTTTTAACTCCTGAGATTCCGTTGCAAATGCTTTAACCGTTTTGATATTTGTAATAATCTCAGAATTGCGACTTTCAGTATTTTCTTCATACTGGGCGATAATTTCTTCTAAGTCGATTAGCCGTTTCAATGTTTTTAAGCTAAAAGCCAAAATTAGCATAAAAGACAATAAAAAGAAGATAGCAATCAGCCATGCAATCCACGCAATAATTACAAGAATTCCTAAGACTCGTATGAGTTTAGGAATCAGTTGACCCGCAATTTCAGGATATGTCCAAGTTTGGTTAGAAATCCCTTTTGCAACTCGACTAGCAATTCGTCCAGGGTTATTTTCATCATAAAACTCTAGGGGAAGGGTAAGAATTTTTTGCAAAGAATTCTGATATTGATCTCGACGAGTTTTTAATGTAATTAACCAATGATACCAAACCCCTAACCAAGGCTGTATGGGAGCTTTAACAACAGTAACACAGAATATTAAACTTAATAAAACCCCTAAAGAAAGCTGAGGGGTTTGGGCAATTCCCGTTAAATTAGAGATTCCTTGAATCAAATATTGGGTTAATTTATCAACAGGTTGATTTGAGAGGACATTGAGCGTTTGTCCTATAGCATAAGGAACCATTAAATCAATCAGTTCAAAGGTACTGGATGCACTAATGCTTAGGATAGATAAAGATAAATATTTTCGGTAAGATTGACCGAGATCCCGAAAGGTCGCCATAATCTTGAGTCGTGAAACACTACAATATAAGACGTACAAGTTACAAGTATAATACAAAAAAAGGATGCTGGCCAGCATCCTCAAGATTAGTCACGGATTTTGTTCCTATTTCTACCTTTAGGATAGGGAATAGGCGGTCTGTAAAGCCCACCAAACCAGCAAGCCAATTCCTCCCAAAACCAGCACAGAAGAAACAATAATTGCAGTGGGGCTGTCTGCCCCTTTAAATTTCATAATGCCACGATCTAAGTCGGATGTCATGATTTAGTTTGCCTAACTCTAGGAGAGATTTTAGCATTGATAACTTATTCTGTGACGATAGACCGTAAAAATAAACGGATTAAACTAATAAAATCCCCTGAGCATCTAAGCTTTGTTTCAGACGTTCATTGAGATCGGAACGTACCAGAGAGTAGTCAGGAGTCGCCACCCAAACTGTTAATAAAATCTTAATCCCACTCCCCGCAATTTCCTGAACCTCCAGACCAGGTGTAGGTTCTAAGAGAATTCGTTGATCAGCTTGAACGAGAGTCAGAAATAATTCTCGAAGTTGCTCCAGATTAGTATTATAACTGAAATTCAACTTTAAATCTACGCGGCGCATCGGTTGAATAGAGTGATTAACAATTTTATCACCGTAAAGTTTACTATTCGGAATAATAATAATTTTGTTGTCGGGTGTGGTTAAAAGAGTTGTAAAAATTGAAATTTCCTCAACAGTTCCTTCGACTCCGCCTCCTTCAATATAATCTTGAACTTTAAAGGGTCGGAAAATAATCATAAACACACCGGATGCAAAATTAGATAAAGACCCTTGTAAGGCTAAACCAATTGCTAACCCAGCAGCCCCTAAAACGGCAATAAAAGATGTGGTTTGAATTCCCAGTTTTCCCAGGGTTGCCAACACGACAAAAGTAACAGCCGCAATATAAATTAAGTTGACCAGAAATCGAATCAGCGTTGGCTCCAATTGTGCCCTAATCATTAAACGTTGACTCAGACGTTGTATAAATTTTGCTAACCACAGACCCAATAATAGAATCAGGGTTGATATCAAAATTCGAGTCCCAAACTCGCTAATTAATGAGAACAATAGGGTTAATAATTCCTGTTGCTGTTCCTTTGTAAGCATAAGCAGTCAATCTCAAGAAAAGTTTAAATTAAATTAAAAATCGCTCAGTCATCGGCTTAATATTATAAGTTTATGATAGAATAATCAACTGCCCCTGAAATTATTGATTTTAAGAAGTAGCCGGAAGCCAGATTTTGACATTTGTTCCTTGTCCTGGGGTTGAATCAAGATAGAGTTTACCCTGATGTTTTTCAATAATTTGGTAGGCAATCACTAATCCCAATCCAGTTCCATGACCCATAGGCTTTGTGGTAAATAAGGGTTCAAAGACTCGCGGCAGAATCTCTTCTGGTATGCCCATTCCATTATCAGAAATTTCAATTAAAATTGATTGGGGGTCGGGCTGGGTTGTACAAATTTTCAGGGTAGGAATTTGGTTTTTCATCTCTCCCTGTTGTCCCGCTTCTTCAATGGCATCAATGGCATTTGCTAAAACATTCATAAACACTTGATTGAGTTGACTAGGATAACATTCAACTAAGGGTAAATTCCCATATTCTTTAACTAATTGAATAGCGGCTCGTTTCCCTACGGGTTTGAGGCGATGACTCAAAATCAATAAAGTGCTATCAAGGCCTTCATGAAGATCAAATAAAACTTGAGTTGAGGAATCAGAACGGGCAAAATTTCTTAAGGAAATCGAAATATCTTTAATTCGATCAGCACTAATTTTTATGGAATTTAGTAATTGAGGTAAATCCTTTAAAATAAAATCTAAATCTGCTTTAAAGATTGCCTCTTGTAGGGGAATTGGCAGTTGCTCATAAGAAGTTTGACATAAAGTTAAAATATCAGCTAGATCCCGAACATAGTCTTGAGCTAACGGAAGATTATTGATAATACAACTAATCGGATTATTAATCTCATGGGCAATTCCCGTTACTAATTGTCCCAAACTCGAAAGTTTTTCTTGTTGTACTAATTGAATTTGGGTTTTTTCTAAAGCAGCAGTGCGTTCCGCAACTTGTTGTTCTAGGGTTTCTGTAAGTTGTTTCAGTTGTAAATGCACTCGAACTCTGGCTAATACCTCTTCTTTTTCAAAAGGTTTAGAAATATAATCAACTGCTCCTAGAGAAAGTCCTTTGACTTTATTTTCAACATCCGTTAACGCGGTTAAAAAAATAATCGGAATTCCTTGATTTTTAGGAGCAGATTTTAATTTTTTACACGTTTCAAACCCATCAATACCGGGCATTTGCACATCTAATAAAATTAAAGCTGGTTGTTTGCGCTCCACTAATTGCAACGCACTTTCTCCATCTTCTGCGACTCGTACTGAAAATCCTTCACCCTTTAAGGTTTGAGATAAAACCGATAAATTAGTAGGATTGTCATCAACAATCAGGATAAAACCAATGTCTTGCATGAATGAAGCTAGGGGATAAATATTGAGATTAATCCGAGAATAAAGAATTTAAGATTGGCTGATGGTTTGACTCAACAACTCTCGCAGCTTTTTGAGTTGAAAATTTTCCGCAAGCTGGATCACTTGTTGAGTGAAAGCGAAATAAATCGGATCATGAGTTTGGATCAAATGAGCTTCTTCTAGTATACCATCTACGTCTCCTTCTTGAGCTAATTCGTACAAATTTGATAAAATTTCAGATGGGATTTTTGGAGTTTCCGGCTGAGAATGGGAAGGTGGATTCTGATCCAAAATTGGAGATTCAGAGGAAATATAAATCCATTCTAACTTCAGGTGAACTTGTAATAATTCGAGTAATAGATCTGCGGAAACAGGCTTGGGTAAAAACGCATTAGCTCCCGCATCTAAACTGCGGTGTTGATCACTATCAAATACACTAGCTGAGGAAGCAATAATTACAATATCTTTGAGTTTGGGCAATTGACGTAACTGAGCAATAAACGCAAACCCATCCATAACAGGCATGATCAGATCAGTAATAATAAAATCGGGGGAAATAACTATTGCTTTTTCCAATCCTTCTTGACCATTATTCGCTTCTATGACTTCAAACCCAATCGGCTCTAATAAGTTTACAATTACCGAACGATTTGCCCAATTATCATCAACAATTAAAATCTTTTTGGGTTCTCCTTGATATCCCGTAACCTTTCCTTTGCGAATATTACGAGAGGTATTTGCCCATTCTTTAGCTTCGGGTAATTCCACATCAAACCAGAAAATACTGCCTGCTTCTAATTGACTTTGTACCTGAAGCTGACTTTCCATTAAGGCAACAATTTTTTGGCTAATTGCTAATCCCAAGCCTGTACCTTCTGTATTTTTCTTTGTTTCTCCCACTTGTTCAAAAGGAAGAAAAATTCGCTCTAATTGTTCTGATGTCATCCCCACTCCGGTATCTTTAATTTGAAAATGTAGGCGATACCTTGAATTTGGGGGAATCGGTGTGGCTTGAATTGAAAAGGTTACGCTTCCTTTGTCCGTAAATTTAATCGCATTTCCTAATAAATTAATTAACACTTGTCTCAGACGTTTCTCATCAGCACGAATCCCAATAGGAAGATTTTCTTGGGGTCTATAATGAAATTGAATTCCTTTTTGTTGAGCTTTAATATTACAAATTTCAACAACCCCTTCTAAAAAAGCAGGAAAATGAAAATCAGTTGGGTAGAGTTCTAGTTTTCGAGCTTCAATTTTGGATAAATCTAAAACATCATTAATCAGGGTTAAAAGATGATAACCACATTGCTGAATAATATCTACTCCTTTGCGTCCTTTCTCTGTCAGGGGTTCCAATTGTCCTAAAATTTGAGCATAGCCCAAAATTCCGTTTAATGGGGTGCGTAACTCATGGCTCATATTGGCTAGAAATTCACTTTTAGCTTGGTTAGCAGCATCCGCTTTTTCCTTTGCTATTGTGAGTTGGGCCGTTCGTTCTTCCACTCGTTTTTCTAATACTTTATTGGTCTGTTCTAAAGCACCAAAAGAATCCTGTAATTCTTGGCTCATTTGATTAAAGGAGCGAGCTAAAACGCCTAATTCTTTGATTTTAGGTTCTTCGACTCTGGTTTGAACTAAGTCACCGCTCAACCCCTGTTGAGCCGATGTTGCAATCATTTTAGATGCAGAACTTAAGCGTAAAATGGGTTGGGTAATGTAATGGGTGGTATAAATTCCTGATATAATGGCTAAAATTAATGCCCCAAAACAAAGTAAAATTGTAGTCCGAGTATTGGCATCAATTTCTCCAATAAAATCGGACTCTGGTACAACCACAACGACTAGCCAATCTAACCCCAATTCATCTTGCCAAGGTGTAATTTGAACCAACTGTTGATCACCTTTTAAAGAAAAGTTAAGTTGTTGAATAGTTTTGATTGTTTTCAAATCTTTAATTTGAGAGTCTAAATAATTAGCTGTTGCTTTAATTAACGGTTCTTGACTCTCTGTAATTTTTAATCGTTGCGGTTTTTCTCCAGGTTTGATGCGAAAAGGTTGTTCATCAGTAGAACTAGCAATTAGTAATCCATTCCGTTCTATAATAAAGGTTTTACCGGAAGAACTCACTTTCAATTTTTGCAAAAAATCATGTAATTGCGATAATCGCATTTCTACACCTAAGACCCCCGTTAATTTTTCATTATTATCAAATAAGGGATAACTCGCTGCGATGCAAAGGTTATAGGGTTCAACTTCCCAGTTATAAACTTGACTCCAAGTGGGTTTTCCTAATGTGGCTCCAGCAGCATACCATCCTTCTTTTTGAAAGAAATAATCCTCTGCACTTTTATATAAAAGTTGGGTGATTTGACCGCGATTATTCATTTCATAAACATAGTCTCTACCATCACTGTAAGCTTGAGAATCTACCGTATCAAAGGTAATTCTTTGATCTCCAAAATAATTGCCAATACTGGAAAATTTTCCCGTGGGTGTTCCAAACAAAACATAACCAATATTAAAGCTGATTCGCTGTTGCCAAAAAAAATGCCCCATTTGAGTTAAATTATTGGGCGTAATTGTTCCCATAGCGATCGCATGAGCATTGACTTGATTGAGTTGAGGAGCAATTGAAAGATAACTACTTAAATGTTGAGAAATGCGGCTACTGACTTCATTTTGTAATTGAATTGCTAAATTATTGACTGCTTTTTGACCATTTCTTAAAGATAAATATCCCGTCAAACCAACCGCTATAAAAATTTGTAAAACAAAGGGAACAATCAGAATAATGCGAAGAGGAAGTTTCTGAAACATCGGGTGATTAATTTTGATCATGTTTTCCCTCTGGTAACTGGGTAAGTGAACCTGCGTCATTCATCTTAAAATACCAAGTCAGCGTAGATTTCCGAAAGAACGCAGGGGACAGTAGCGAGATTCTGTAAAAAATTTAACATTTCACAATCTAGCTGATCAAGTCTTTCAGGTTCCTTCTCTCTCTGCTAGGCTATCATAACCGGGAACCTTAACTTTTCTTCTCTCAGTCCCAAATTCCTTAAACAATTTTCTTGAAACTTAAGGATAATTTTCTCGTCTTATCCTGTAAAATACAAAAGGCTGATTTATCCTGCTGTTCAATTAAGCGAATTCGCTTTAATTTCACAGGCTAAAACTTCTGATTTTTCAGTTTAATTTGACCTTTCCCATTGCTAATTCTGAAGTTAATATGCTGATTGTTCAAAAATACGGTGGTAGTTCTGTCGGTTCCGTTGAACGCATTCAATCCGTTGCTCAACGGGTAATAAAAACAGCCCAAGATCATCAAGTGGTTGTCGTTGTTTCTGCAATGGGAAAAACCACTGATCAATTAGTAAGTTTAGCTCAACAAATTTCTCCAACTCCCAACCGTCGAGAAATGGATATGTTACTCTCTACGGGAGAACAAGTCAGTATTGCTTTATTAAGTATGGCATTGCAGGAATTAGGACAACCTGCGATTTCTTTAACCGGGGCTCAAGTTGGAATTGTGACTGAAGCTGAACACACTCGCGCCCGAATTTTAAGTATTGAAACTCAACGTATGGAACGCCACTTAAATCAAGGACAAGTGGTGGTGGTCGCCGGATTTCAAGGGGTAAGTAGTCAAGATGATTTGGAAATTACAACATTAGGACGAGGGGGGTCTGATACCTCTGCGGTGGCGTTAGCAGCCGCTTTAAAAGCAGATGTATGTGAAATTTATACCGACGTTCCAGGAATTTTAACCACCGATCCTCGCTTAGTTCCCAATGCTCAATTAATGACAGAAATTACCTGTGATGAGATGTTAGAACTTGCCAGTTTAGGCGCGAAAGTTTTACATCCCCGTGCGGTAGAAATTGCCCGCAATTATGGGGTTTCTTTAGTCGTGCGTTCTAGTTGGACAGATGACCCCGGAACCAAAGTAATCGCCCCCAAACCTCAACCCCGACCCTTAGAAGGATTAGAATTAGCCCGTCCGGTAGATGGGGTAGAATTTGATACCAATCAAGCCGCAGTTTCTTTATTAAGAATACCCGATCGCCCCGGCATTGCTGCTAAATTATTTGGAGGAATTGCGGTACAAAATTTAGATGTGGATTTAATTATTCAATCCATTCATGAAGGGAATAGTAATGATATTACCTTTACTGTAGAACGAGATTATTTTACTAAAGCGATCGCCGTTGCTGATGCTTTATTACCTGCTTTAGGAAAACCGAATCATTCTGATCTAGGTAATGCTGAAGTAACTGGAGATGACACCCCTATTGCTAAAGTCAGTATTGTCGGCGCGGGAATGATTGGACGGCCAAAAGTTGCGTCTCAAATGTTTAATACTTTAGCAGAAGCGGGTATTAATATTCAGATGATTTCGACTTCAGAAGTTAAAGTGAGTTGTGTCATTGCAGCCGAAGATTGTCAACAAGCGGTTACCGCCTTATGTCAATCTTTTGAAATTAGTTCTGATTGTAAAATTACTAGCAATTTTGAGCTAGAAAAACCGCCTATTGATCCCAGTTTACCTCCTGTCCGAGGTGTAGCATTAGATATTAAACAAGCTCGTTTAGCCATTCGCCATATTCCAGATCGTCCAGGGATGGCAGCCAAAATATTCTCTCTCTTAGCGGATCATAATATTAGTGTGGATATGATTATTCAATCCCAACGCTGTCATCAAGTCAACGGAATTTTAGCACGGGATATTGCTTTTACCGTCGCCCAAGGGGATGCTGATGAAGCGGAAAAGATTTTAGCACAAGGCTCATCTGAATTGGGTTATAGTGAAATTATCGTGAATAAATCCATTGCTAAAGTCAGTGTAGTGGGTTCAGGAATGATTCATCATCCTGGGGTTGCTGCTAAAATGTTTGAAGCCTTAGCAAACCGCAATATTAATATTTTAATGATTGCGACTTCTGAAATTAAAATTAGTTGTTTAGTAGATGAAGACCAAGGGGTAGAAGCGTTAAAAGCCGTTCATGAAATTTTTGAATTATCGGGTGAGAAAACCTTTATTGTACCTGAACGTGCTCCTGTTGCTTAATAGAATTTAGCCTCAGTCAAACTGAAGTTATATAAAAACAGGGTTTTATAGTAAAAATAGGATAATTTTATTTCCTAGATAATAGCTATAAATCCTGTTTTTTATTAGATTCATCAATTTCTAAATAGTAGTAATATTAAGGAAATAGCCATGCTGACTAAAAAAGATTGGGACTGGTTAGCGACTGGATCAGAGTATCAAATGGCTGTCATGATTCAGCAACTCTTACAGGAGAATCAAGTAATGGAAGCTAAAGAAGGTTTAGAATCTCTAATTGAAGCAATGGGAAGAAATGACAGACGCGCCTTAAAAAGTCAGTTAATTCGCTTAATGGTTCATGTGATAAAATGGAAATGTCAACCTCAAAAACGCAGTTCTAGTTGGGCAATTAGTATTCTTTCGGCTCGTCGAGAAATAGAGGATATTCAAGAGGAAGTACCCAGCTTAAATCGAGATTTTATTGAATCAATTTGGGATAAATGTTTTCAAGCTGCTGTGAAAGAAGCTGAACTTGAAATGAGGAAAGTTAAATGTCATTTGACTTCCCTGAGTTGGTCAGAAGTGTTTGAAGATGAATATATTTTATCGGATGATGAGCAAGAAGATTAGTAATCTCAAGAAACCGGGTTTCTAATTAAAGTTAATTGTATCCCATCAAGATTTGTTGAGAAACCCGGTTTCTGGACGGCGATCGCAAACAATCAAGAAACCGGATTTCTAATTAAAGTTAGTTGTATCTTATCAAGATTTGTTGAGAAACCCGGTTTCTGCACTGCGATCGCAAACACTTAAGAAACCGGGTTTCTAATTAAAGTTAATTATATCCCACCAGATTTGTTGAGAAACCCGGTTTCTGACAGCACTCACGCTTTACCTTATGATTAAATCCCTACGGAGAAAGATTCCAAGTATTTGTACCAGGGGATACAGACCATGCACTCATTGTTACTCTTTTTTGATTACTCCCACTACAACTGACTTTATCACTTTCGGAAATACTGAACCCGTAAACTATATCTACACAAAAAGAGTATTGTCCGCTTCCCCATTCACGTTCACCCCGATGGTACATTCCATAGACATAGACATTACCATTATAGTTTTGAGCTACACTAACTTCTCCACTACATTCTCCTGATTTAACAGAAAACCAACCCCTTGATCGTAATCCGGTTCCATCCCAGTACGCGAATGCTGCTTCTATGGTTGAATAAGAAGTTTTATTACAAAAATTGACATAAGTGTATTTTTCCAATTTATTTATCGCGTTTTGTAGAGAATTATTCTCATTTTCTAAATCATCATTGACAGTTTCCAAGTTATTAATATTCTCTTGAAGTTTGCCAATATTATTATCTAAGGACGTTGTTTTTTTTTGCATTTCCTTCATTAACTCATCCAAGTCAAAGGAAATCAAAGGATTTCGACCGTTAATAATATTGCTAAAATTTTCTAACTCAGACTCAAAAGAGTAAGATGATAAGTTCCATTTTCCAGAGGAAAGGTTATTCTCTTTTCTTAATTGCTCAATTTGCTTAATAATTTGATTTCTTTCGTAATATTGAAAGAGAGATAAACCTGCTAAAGTTGTAGCAATGGTTGTAGAAATAATAGCTGCGGTTTTCCACATAGGTTGAAGACGTTTTAGGGTGTGTCGGGAAGATGGCGGCCTCGGCGGTTGAGGTGTTGGAGTTGGTCGAGGTGGCGGTTGAGGCGTTGGAGTTGGTGGAGGTGGCGGGGGAGATGGTGACCTTAGTGGTTTGGGGGGAATAGGATTTTGAACAGATGGAAAAATATCAACGTTTAAAGTATTAGCGCGATCGCACCAACAACAGCGACCATAATGTTTACTATAGATATGATTTTTATTTTTACTACAAACAACTAAATCATTGATAGCAACCTCTAAAGCCTTCAACCAATCTTCAGGAGATGGACGAGAGCGAGGGGATTGATGACCGTCATTAAAACATTTGAGAAAGCATTTTTTAAGTTTAGGATGTACAACATCAATAGGAATTGTATTCTGACTGGGTTTTAAAAGACTATTATTACCATAAGGCCAATAACCTTTACTAATCGATTCATTTTGTCCGGGTGGATCTCCCGAACCTGTCCATTTTCCCATAAAGGGATGATAACCAAACAGTAGATAGTGAATCATTACTCCTAATCGAAATCGATCATGA
This sequence comes from Planktothrix mougeotii LEGE 06226, assembly GCF_015207485.1. Lineage (NCBI taxonomy): Bacteria > Bacillati > Cyanobacteriota > Cyanophyceae > Oscillatoriales > Microcoleaceae > Planktothrix > Planktothrix mougeotii. The sequence goes on along the minus strand of NZ_JADEWU010000014.1, from coordinate 4,716 downwards.
GATCGGAATTGTGTCAATTTAGAGAAATCTTGACCAATTAATTCAGGAGGTATAAAACCTTCTACACCGACCGAACAACGATAAACATCACCTGTTTTAGAGTCTGTAACTTGAAAAGAATCAGTATCAATTAAAGAAACTAAACTGCGCTCATTAACCAGAATATTTTTAGTATTAATATCTCCAATAATATAATTTTTATCATGAATCTCTTTAATAATAGAAATAAAATTTAAAGCGATGATATGCAGGCAATACCAGTTAGATCTAGGAAAGTCCTTAATCCTAGATACAGGGAGATAGACACAGATCATTTCTTTAGCATCAGTAATCTGTGGCATTAAAAAGCCTACACATCGATTTTGATGATCTTTAATTAAATCAGTAGGCCAGCTAATAGAAGTATGGTTTTGTCCCGCAGTTGGATTGTTTGGCGGGTTCTTAATCATTAATTCGAGTTTTTTAACTTTATCAGGACTAATTTTATGATATATTTTTGCTAGATATCCTCGCCGATTTGTTGTCCAAACAGTACCTTCACCTCCTTGACCTACTTGTTTAACGAGAGAGATAGATTGATTTTGACCATAAAAGTAACTAGCCATAATAATTTAGGTTTAAGTCAAATTTTTAGTTGTGATAAAGGCAACAAAATATATTTATAAATTGAGTAATACAATATCCCGCCTAACCCCAAGCTAAAACCAGAAATGATCATGAGAAAAACCAATATTTTTATTTTTTTTGTTGGAGAATTATTAAGTTTCAGTTTTGGTTTATATATATTCCTGTTAATCCCAAAGATAATTACAGCAAGTAGAGTTGCAATCAAGAAAGCAATAATTGATCTTAAATAAAAATTATCAAATGTTCTATCTACAAATAAATCGTGGTAAAGTGCGTTCCAGACAATCCCTAATAAAACATTGATAATTAATAAATCAGAATCTATATTATAGCGATGTGCAATCCCTTTAGGTACGCCCGAAAAACCCGGTTTCTCGAAGAAACCGGGTTTTTCACCCCCATTAGGAGGAAGAGTTTTTAAGCCACGGTCATACCAACATAATAATAGAGTTTTATCATCATCGGTTCTTTTGTTAATTTCTTCAGATTTTAACCACTCTTGTGTTGAAAGTTTTTCCTCATCCTCAACCCTAATTTCTAAGGCTTTTTTAAACATATCAAAAAAAGGCGGGTGTGGCAGCCAATCTTTGATATTGATTCCTAATCTTTCGAGTCCATCAGTAGAAACACAGATAAACTCTTGCGCCCCAAATGATATCTGAACTTGCATCATCTGTGAAGCATTTGAGGCAGTTACAAAAGTTGTTTGATTCGCATACTCTCCTTTACTGGGATGAAACAGTAATTGATATTCTGATTCAGGTTGTTGAATCACAATAAAACCATCCCCAATCTGCATAGCGGCAAGCCAATTAGGTGTAGCAACCACAACTAGCAAAGTGCAGGATAAATCTTTTGGAAAACATTTTATGTTTTCCGCTTCTGTATTAAACGCTTCTTGAACTTTTCTTAAAGTTCGTTTAAAAGCTTTATCAGCAGACTCTTTTAAGATTTCTGGCGATGAATCTTGATTATTTTTTTTTAAGTATTTAGGCCAACGTGCTAAATCTTCTAGGGCTGTTGCAACTGCTAACTTAGAACCAATATCAGAATGTTTACAACTCCCAGCCCCATCGGATACAGCACCGATAATAACGTCACCATTATTGTCAAGTTTCCCAGAGCCATTAACTCTGATAAACTCAGCGTAATCTTGACAGGGTAAGTCTAATTTTTGATGGCTTGTACCTGTTTCAGAACAAGCGATCGCTTTCCAAGACATGAAATTTCCTCACTCTATTAGGTCGCTACTTGACCCCATCCTGGGGGGGGAGTTTGTACCATTGTTGTTGCTCCAGGTTGACTATGAGAAACTTGTTTCATCGATTGACTCAGCCATAAGAACATTGATTTAAAATCAAGACCATTGAGTAATAAAGGTGGACGACTTGGAGGAGCAATTTGGCTTAAAATTTTCATATCTGCATTTTGAACGCCAACTGCGAAAAAGGAAAATTTCTTATCATTCTCACCCTGTCTGACTCGTTGTGCAGCGTTTTGCCAGTTATCAGTGGGAGAACCATCTGTAATCAGAAAAACCCAAGGTCGGAAATACTGAGTACCACTGTTCATATAATCAGCTTTGCGATTGTCTAGTAAGTCCAAAGCGTAATTGATCGCTTCTCCCATCGGGGTTAAATCCTGTGCTTGTAGCTGGGGAGGGACAAACTGATCGATTGTCACAAAATCTTGACGCATTACCACTGGGCCAAAGGAAATAACTGCTACTTCTACTCTCTTCTTGGCTAGTGCATCTTCCTCGACAGATTGCTTAAACACGGCAACCCCTTGATTTAACTGTTGGATAGGTTGACCGGACATTGAACCTGAGTTATCCAATAACAAAACAACTGGACAGCGTGGTTCCTGATTAATCGCAAAATCCGCTAGATTGCCTGTTGGCATAGGTTTCCTCTCTTTCTCTGGCTTGTCAAACTCTGCTATAACTGATAATAAATTAACTAAGTTCTAATTATCTACTGACTAACGTTAGAATTTATGTTAGAATTGCGTTAGCTCTTTTTTATACCCGAAATATGGCTCAAGTGGACAAAATGTTCAGCCAAGCAGCCCAAGAGTGGGATTTAGATAGTCTTTATGCTGACTTGGCATCTGCGAAGGGAAAGCATCTCACTCCCATTGAAAAAGCTCACTTAAGGGGGTTATTGTCTGGCTGTAGTCCCTCTGAAATTGCCGAAAAATTAGATAAAATTCCCAGGGGTGTCGAATCAGATCTATGTGCTACGATTTATAAATATGTTAAATATTTGTTAGATAAAACTGAAAAAGTCGAAAATTGGCGTAAAATTTGTGAATGGCTTGATGAATCCGGTTATAAATCGAAATTAGAGAAACTTGCTGTTAAAACTTTAATACCTGAACAAAGCGTTATTAATATCACTACTATTAATATTGATCAACATCAAATCGTCTTTCATTTTAATCTAAAAATCCCCACATCAGAACTCCCTGAACTCTCGATACCTGATTGTCAGACGGATAAAAATAGTGATAATAATTATACCGATAATAATTAAATTCCTCAGCTAGTGAATCATTCTTTTCTTTTTCTGTTACTTTTTCAGCAAGCCCTATTTAATCCAAAAACCGGGTTTCTCAGCTTTTGTAAAGGCTGATATCAAGATTTTTATTTCAGAAACCCGATTTCTGGAAATGAGCAATAAAACGGCTATAGCACCCGTAAAATACTCGGAATACTATCAATGGAATCTAAGCTTTTAATTTCATTTAACGCTTGATGGAAATTCCCCTCCAGAACATCATGAGTCACGACGACAATTTCCGCTAAGTTTTCATGAAATCCGGTTTGAACAATCGACTCTAAACTAACATTATGTTGACCGAAAAAGGTTCCGATTTTCCCAATCACCCCCGGAGAATCTTTCGTGAGAAAACGAACATAAAACCGGGTAATTAAATCCTCCATCGGTGCAATTTTACAATAATGTTGATGGGTACAACTCATCAGTTCATGGGTGACAACAGGGTTCACAATTTCCGCTTCTTGCATTTGCAGAACAGCGACAATATTTAAAATATCGGAAACGACAGCACTAGCCGTTGGCCCAGAACCAGCACCTCGTCCAAAAAACATCACCTGTCCAATGGGTTCACCTTCAACTAAAATCGCGTTGTAAACATCATTAATACTCGCTAACGGATGAACTTTAGGAACTAACGTGGGATGAACTCGAACAGATAATAAATCCTGTTCAGGAGTCGCGTGGGGATCTCGCGCGGCGATCGCTAATAACTTAATCACAAATCCCAATTTTTCCGCATAGGTAATATCCGTCGCCGTAACTTTTCTAATGCCTTCACAGTACACTTGTTCTAATTTAATTCTGCCTGCAAAAGCCAAAGAAGCCAGAATTGCAATTTTATCCCCAGCATCCAACCCATCAATATCGGCCGTGGGATCAGCTTCTGCATAGCCTAAGCGTTGAGCATCCGCTAAAACATCAGCAAAATCTGCCCCTTCATTTTTCATCCGGGTCAAAATATAGTTAGTCGTCCCATTAATAATTCCGGTGACTTTATGAATTCGATTTGCGCCTAACGACTGTTTGAGAGGTTGAATCACCGGAATTCCCCCTCCAACAGCGGCTTCTAAAAGAACATAAACGCCTTTTTGATTCGCCGCATCAAAAATTTCACTTCCATAGCGAGAAATCACGGCTTTATTGGCTGTAACAACGTGTTTGCCGTTTTCAATGGCTTGTAAAATTAGCGATCGCGCAGGTTCCAAACCGCCAATTAATTCCACAACAATATCAACCGCCGGATCAATGACAATTTCTTCTAAATCCGTTGTTAATAAATATTCGGGTATATTTACATTCCGGGGTTTAGACAGCGATCGCACCCCCACCCGATGCAAACTTAACTCCGATAACAACGGATGACGACCTTCTGGGTTCAACAAAATTTCAACGGTTCCCGTCCCAACGGTTCCCAGTCCTAATAAACCAATTTTAAAAACCACGATTCCAAATTGTCCCTAACGCAAGGCTACACTCCCCATTTTGACATTATCGCGTAATCAGTTATCAGTTATCAGTTATCAGT